>NZ_QRKJ01000002.1:115266-170672 GCF_003471905.1 Collinsella sp. AM16-21 | reverse complement strand
GGGGGTCCTGCCGTCCTGCGGAAAGATTTGGGGGCAAAGCCCCTGGCCTCCCCTACGTTAACTTCGCTGGCGGCGGCTACAGGAACCTACGCTCTGGAAAGTCGCCGGGCTGATAGTTGCTTTTTATTGGTAGGGGCTCTTGCTAGGCTGGAGCACTTCCTAGAGGCGGGCATCGGCTGTGTGCTTGGTTTAGGCGGCGCTGGTTTCTTTGTATTCGAAGACTGGTTCTAGGAGGTCTTCGATGTTGCAGTGGAGGGCTTTTGCTATGGCTCTTACGCTTGTAACCGAAGCTTCATTGATGTTTCTCTGGCGCTGCTCGTACATTTGGATTGAGCGGAGTGATACGCCCGATTCGTATGCCAGGTCTTGTTGGGTTTTCTTGAGCCTCTTTCTTGCTTGCGCCAGTTTAGTTTGACGAGGTGTTTTCTTCGCCATATCGCAAATAAGACGCGCCACACGTTCCTCTGAGGCTTCGTGCCAGGGGTAGTACAGACTGCGTAGCACATCGAATGGAACGACATGCAGCAAATCTTCGAAAGACTCTCCTAGGCGCCACTGAAGGTATGCCAATATCCAGCCTGTCCAATATTCCGGTGTCTTTTCGAATCGGTAGGTTCGATTTGGCATCGGCCTTGATTGATAGCCGAACCTTTCGGCAATGAGCGCAAACAGCTCAACGCCCGATTTTCCCGATACGACCCATGCGTTGCCGCGTTCGAACTCGCGGGCTACGCCGCTCAGGCAAAAGAGTTCAGCAACTTCCGATCCTTCTGCCCCATAATCGTTAACGGCATAGTCAAAGCAGTCGCCGAGGTTGTTCATTGCATCCTCAAGGTAGTAGACGGGGTATGTCCTACTCGGCCCACGATCCGTTAACTCTTGGATCATTTAAATCAACCCTCCCTGCCATCAAATCCCTAATGTCGACACCATCAGAGTCAAATCCGTTTACCGTATCCAGGTACTTTCGTCGAGCGTTCTGTTCTCGCTCAAATCGTTTGGGATAAAACTCAGCTCCCGAGGCCTGCTTCCAATCGCGGAACTTAATCGCCGAGAACGCACGCTCACTCATGAGCGCATATTGAATGCCCAAATCCCCCAAAAACATAATGCGCTGCAATTGCCTGAGCGAGATCATGCCGTTGACAAACTGTCTTGCAAACGAGAAATAGGAATCGTCTGCACGATAGCCTCGAATAACGTCATAGGGAGAAATATCAATCAGGCAGTTATCCAGCAGATAACGAAGCCCCTCGCGTGCTACTGGCGTTGAAACATTGAACTCTCTCTTATTCGCCAGAATTGCAAGCCAGTTGAGAATCGAGAACTCACCTGATTCCAAATCCAAAATCGCAAGGCCATCTAAATCAAGCTCATATCGATTGGCAATGCCATCAGACTCGGTCCGGCATGCCCATTCCATTGCCATTTCCTCATGTGGCGTGCAATAAAACCCGCGCCCATAGTCATTGAATTGCCTGCATTTATCCAACGATGGATGCTCGACAACAACCTCCGACCCGTGCCAAAGCTCCATATCGACCTCCTAAAAAATATCACCCCAGTGATAGTTTACCAATAACTATCACTGGGGTGATATAGATGAGAGCTTTTGAGGGGTTGCAGCCCGATTAGAGGCAGGCCTCGGCGATGCGGCGCTTGAGTTCATCGATGCCGGTGCCGGTCTGGGAGCTTGTGATGATTACGTTTTCGGCCGGGACGTTGAGCTGCTTTTTGATGGCTGCCGCCTGGCGGGCCTGCTGGGTGCGGCTGAGCTTGTCGGCTTTGGTGAGGCAGACGATAAAGTTGAACTCGTTGCCCTGCAGGTAGTCGATCATGTCATGATCGAGCTTGCTGGGGTCGTGACGAATGTCCACCAGCGAGACGACCAAGTTAAAGCTGCGCTCGGAGTCGAAAAAGTCGCCGATAAGCTCGGCCCAGCGGTCGCGCTCGGCCTTAGAACGACGGGCGAAACCATAGCCCGGCAGGTCGACGAAGTGCACGTCGTCGGCCTCGAAGAAATTGATGTTGCTTGTCTTGCCCGGTGTGCTCGAAACCTTGACCAGGTTCTTGCGGCCAAAGAGCTTGTTCATAATCGACGACTTGCCCACATTGGAGCGGCCGACAAAGCTCACTTCGGGGCAGGTGGACTCGGGAATCTGCGAAACCTTGCCGTAGCTGGCGACGAACTTGGCAAGCTGGTAGTTAATGGAATCGGCCATGGACACTCCTTGGTCGTAGGTTCTTACAAAAGAGCGCGCTATTGCGCAGCGGCAATGCGGCGGACGATATCGAGCGTGATGTTACTTGCGACACGCGCGTACTCGAACAGATCGAACTCTCGGTCGCAAATTGCATCGTACGCCTCGTCACAATTATCGCTGATAGCGCGCAACACCAGGCAATCGACACCATTTTTGGTTGCGACATGGGCAATCGCCGCGCCCTCCATGCCGACACAATCGGCATGCGTCGCTTCGATAGCGTCGTTACGCATGGCGGCGCCCGTCACAAAGCGGTTACCCGTGGCAATCGTGCCGACCAGGAACTGTTTGGTGCCCTCGTTCGAAGCGACTGCATTTGTCGAAGCGTCAACGAACCCACGCTCAGCAAGCACGTCGACGGCAATATCGACCAGCGCGGGCGTCGAACCAAACTCCTCAAGCCCCGGTGCGGACTCGGCGATAAGCGCGGTATCGGTATCCAGATAGCGTAGGCGTTTGCCAATGACCACGTCGTCGATATGGAGCTTGGGGTTCAAACCGCCCGCAATGCCCGAAAACACAACAGCCTGCGGAGCATACTTGCTAATGAGGTGCTGTGTTGCAGCGGCGGCGTTCACCGTGCCCATGCCCGCCGTTGTGGCGACGACTGTCAGGCCGTCGAGCTCGCCGCTCACAACGGTCAAGCCTGCCTCCCGTGCCTCGCAAACGTCGCTCAGCTCTTCCTTAATCTGCATGATCTCTTTTTCGAGCGCACCGATAATCGCGATGGTAGCCATACCATTCCCCAAACCTATACGAAATTCTCAACCACGGTATGGTACCAGCATTTTGTTTGACCTCGCCAAACGAACACGCTAAGCCAGCGCAGCTCGCATATCAAACAGAGCCTTTGCAATCACGGCCGTAACCTCGCTCGAGCGGTCGCCCCACGGCATCGATGTCATGACGCTCATGACATAGGTACGACCATCGATGCCGATAAGGCCCGCATCGCATGTCGAATAGTAACCATCCTCGCTAATCCAGCCTGCCTTGTTGCGCACCAAAACATGCTCGCCCGCAATGCCATCGCGCACTCATTTAAGTCTGTCCCCAATGAGTGCCCTTGGGGCGAAAATGGCTCGCTAGTCGATGGCGTTTTTGAGTTCGGCGCGGCGCTTTTTCATGCCGGCCATGACGGCGTTGCGCAGCTCGGGCATGCGCGCGGTATCCATCTGGGGCACGCCCTCGAGCTTATAGGGAATACCCAGCTGCTCGTACTTGACGACACCCATCGTGTGATACGGCAGCATTTCCAGGCCCACCACGTTGTGCCATGGAGCGATCAGGCGACCGAGCTTCTCGCATTCCTCCGCCGTATCGGTGATACCCGGCACCACCACGTGGCGAATAACAACCTTAATCTTGCGACGGGCAAGCTCATCGCCAAACGCCAGGATGCGCGCAGGATCGCAACCGGTCAGCTTTTTATGCTCAATCGGATCGGCATGCTTGATGTCGAGCAGCACCATATCGGTCTCGTTGAGAACAGCATCGAACTTCTCCGGATGCTTGGGATCAAATGCATAGCCACAGCTGTCTAGGCAGGTGTGTACGCGGCCATCGGGGTTGTTGTGCATTGCACGGAACAGGTCGGCCAAAAACTCGGGCTGCAGGAGCGGTTCGCCGCCCGAAACGGTAATGCCGCCGCTACGGTAGAACTCATGGTTGCTCTGGAACTCGTCCATGAGATGCTCGACGGTCACCATCGTGCCGCCGTTAACAGACCAGGTATCGGGATTGTGACAATACGCACAACGCATGGGGCAACCCTGAACAAACACTACAAAGCGGATGCCGGGACCGTCGACCGTTCCCATCGTCTCGATCGAATGCACGCGACCCAGGGCATACGCAGAGTCCTCGGGATGAGCATCCACACCCTCAAGCGTCATCTCAGCCATTCCCGCAACCTTGCCTCTCTTTGGTTTTTGTCAATTAAAATGCCAGAGCCATTCTAGCCCATACGCCTGATGGCGAAACGGTTTAGCGGTCAATTTGATCGTCCTATTTGACTCCACGCAAAAGCGGCGGGAAGGTTGTCACAACCCGCTCGCCGCCGAAGCAATAGAAATCGATAGACGCCAGGCCCTACGCCTTAAGCGTAAGCACCGCGCCAAAGGCGGTCGGGCCGCAGTGGCTCGAGATGACGCCGCCGACCTGAGTCCAGGTAACGTCCTTAAAGCCCAGGTCGTGCGCATAGACTTCCATATCGTCGCGCAGCTCCTCGGAAAGGCCCACTGAATACGCCAAACCAATGTGCGAGTAATCAATATCGCCCTTCGCAACCATGTGGTCAATAAAGGCACGGGCACATTTGAGCATAGAGCCGCGGAGCTTCTTGGTCGCCACGAATTTGCCACCCGTCACCTCGATGCAGGGCTTAATCTTGAGCAGATGGGCGCCTAGGAACGCGACGTTGGACAAGCGACCGCCGGCCTTAAGGAAGGCGAGATCGGTTGGGACAAAGCCCAACAGCACGCGGTCCATCACCGAATTGGTGAAGGCGAAAATTTCGTCAACGGTGGCATCGGGATGAGCCTCGATGTATTTGGCAGTCTCGACGACAACGAGTGACTGGCCCACCGAGACAAAGCGCGTGTCCATGGAGAACACGTAGTCGCGCCCCTGGGCCGCAATCTTCGAGGACTGATGCGAGCAGGTCGTGGCCTCGGAATACGCAAGATGCAGAATGGTCGCATCGGGCTGCTCGGCATGGATACGGTCATATACGTGCGCAAAATCTGCCGGCGCACAGCCACTGGTCTTGGGCATTACGCCAAACTCGTTGCAGCGCGAGTAAATCTCGAGCGGATCGATGGAGCCGTCCTCAACGGTCTCGTCACCAATCGTGACATGCATGGGCACGCGCACGATGCCATAGCGCTCGCAGAGCTCCGGCGTCACATCCGAACCAGACTCAACCACGATTACGTACTTGCCCATTATCATCACAACCCATCTCGACGTTGGCTTTTGAATATGTGACGCACGTCCGCCGTCCTGCTGCAGAACGGCCTCCAAGCGCCAAAGAGACGCCGCCCCTTGCACACAACAAAGGACAGCGTCTCCCTGGAAAACTCCGTGCTTATCTGAGATTCTACACGGTTTATTAAGGAGTGTTACTTATTCCGCAAACGGTAGCTATACGCGATAAACGGTAGCAAGCAAGAATCCAGAACGCTCAACCCATTAGGAGAGTTCCGCCTAAAGGGTAACTACACAGGACCCCGCCGGGGCTGTTTGGGCTACCTCCCAAAATATTCCGCAGGACGCAAGAAGCCCTCGCCGCACGAAGTGCGCAGCGAGGGCTTCTTGCATGTCCGAGGACGTTTTGGGAGGTAGCCCAAACAGCCCCGGCGATCCTGCGGGAGTTAAACCCCTTTAGAACTTGTTGTGGAAGGTACGCGAAATGACCTCGTCCTGCTGCTCCTTGGTGAGCGTGTGGAAGTTCACGGCGTAGCCGGAAACGCGAATGGTCAGCTGCGGGTACTTCTCGGGGTGAGCCTGAGCGTCGAGCAGCGTCTCACGGTTGAAGACGTTGATGTTCAGGTGGTGGCCACCCTTCTCGGCGTAAGCGTCGAGCATGTGGACCAGGTTATCGGCCTGAGTCTCGGAAACTTCAGAAACCTTCATAATGTGTCTCCTTCGATCGATAGGCGCCGGCCGAAACCGGCGCGCCAATCAGTAATCGTTATTGTTAGTATAGCACTAACAATAGTTACTCGCCCAGCTGATCAAGATCGATATCGCCAAAGAACACCTGGTCCTCCTTGCCGAGCGCGCCCGGGATGATGGAGAAGGTGTTGGAGATGCCGTCCTGAGCATCGCGGAACGGGAGCTTGGAAACCGAAGACAGCGAAGCGATGGCGCCGTGGCTATCGCGCTTGTGCATGGGGTTAGCACCCGGGGCGAAGGGCTGGCCAGCCTTGCGGCCATCAGGCGTAGAACCGGTCTTCTTGCCGTACACGACGTTGGAGGTGATGGTCAGAACCGAGGTCGTGGGCACGGAGTTGCGGTAGGTGTCGTTCATGCGGATGTACTCCATGAACTGGTGCACAACGTCGTGAGCGATCTGGTCGACGCGGTCGTCGTCGTTACCGTACTTGGGGAACTCGCCCTCGGTCTCGAAGTCGACGATGATGCCGTTCTCGTCACGGACGGGGTGGACCTTGGCGTACTTGATGGCGGACAGGGAGTCAGCCACGACGGAAAGGCCAGCGATGCCCGTAGCGAACCAGCGATGCACGTGCTTGTCGTGCAGAGCCATCTGGATGCGCTCGTAGCAATACTTGTCGTGCATGTAGTGAATGATGTTCAGCGAGTTGACGTACACGCCAGCGAGCCACTTCATCATGTCGTTGTACTTTGCCACAACGTCGTCGTAATCGAGCGTATCGCCCTCGACGGCGCGGTACTTGGGGCCGACCTGCTTCTTGGAGACCTCGTCAACACCGCCGTTGAGTGCGTACAGCAGGCACTTGGCCAGGTTGGCGCGAGCGCCGAAGAACTGCATCTCCTTGCCGATGCGCATGGAGGACACGCAGCAGGCGATGCCGTAGTCGTCGCCGTGGTAAACGCGCATGAGGTCGTCGTTCTCGTACTGGATCGAGGAGCTGGCGACAGAAGTCTTGGCGCAGAACTTCTTGAAGTTCTCGGGCAGACGGGTCGACCACAGAACGGTCATGTTGGGCTCGGGGCTGGTGCCCATGTTCTCGAGCGTGTGCAGGTAGCGGTAGCTCATCTTGGTAACGAGCGTACGGCCGTCAACACCCATGCCGCCGATGGACTCGGTGACCCACTGCGGATCGCCGGTGAACAGGGCCTGGTACTCGGGGGTACGGGCAAACTTGACCATGCGGAGCTTCATGATGAAGTGATCCACGAACTCCTGGATCTGCTCCTCGGTGAAGGTACCGTTGGCAAGGTCGCGCTCAGCGTAAATGTCGATGAACGTAGAGGTACGGCCGATGGACATAGCGGCGCCGTTCTGCTCCTTGACGGAAGCGAGGTAGGCGAAGTACATCCACTGGATGGCCTCCTGCGTGTTGGTAGCAGGGTTGGAAATGTCGAAACCATAGGTCTCGGCCATCATCTTGAGCTCGCCGAGGGCGCGGATCTGCTCCTGCAGCTCCTCACGATCGCGGATGTTGTCGGCGGTCATGACCGTCGGGGTGGAAGCCTTCTGGGCCTCCTTGTCCTTGATCAGGTAGTCGACACCGTACAGGGCGACACGACGGTAGTCGCCGATGATGCGGCCGCGGCCATAGCCATCGGGCAGACCGGTGATGATGTGGGCCGAACGGCAGGCGCGCATCTCGGGGGTGTAGACATCGAAGACGCCGGCGTTGTGGGTCTTGCGCTCGAAGGTGTAGCGCTCGACAACGTTCTCGTCGATCTTGTAGCCGTGCTGGCTGGCAGCCTGGCAAGCGATGCGGATACCACCGTTGACGTGCAGCGCGCGCTTGAGCGGCTTGTCGGTCTGGAGGCCGACGATGGTCTCCTTGTCGCGATGGGCGTTATCGATGTAGCCAGCGGGGTGGCTCACGATACCCGTGACGGTCTTGGTGTCCATATCGAGGACGCCGCCCTGCTCGCGCTCCTTGAGCAGCAGGTCGAGAACCTCGCCCCACAGCTCCTTGGTACGCTCGGTCGGGCCGGCGAGGAACGACTCGTCGCCCTCGTAGGGGGTGTAGTTCTTCTGGATGAAGTCTCGGACGTCAACCTCTCCCGTCCAGATGCCTTCCTTGAAGCCTTCCCATGCCTCCTGCATTGTGTAACCACGCTCCTAGTTACGTGTAATGCGGCGCTCTCTCACACCGCTGCTTATTGAATTCTTGAATGTTAGACCTGCATGACCGGCTTCATTCGCTTTCCGCCGCACATTAGCACAGGGAAAAACGTTTATTCACCTTGGTCTTGCAACCCTAAACCCAAGATTTCACCCGTTAGTGAAGGATAACATAGCCACCCCCTTCATCAGGGCTGTTATATGTTCCTTTTTTTGTGTCATTAGAGCGTTTTCAACAAATCCGCAGGAAACGCGCCCGCCATCAGCTACCGTTCACCGAATTATTTGATATTTCCCCTTGCCTTTATACGTCCTTCACTCTAGCTGTTATGCCAGCTTTAGCAGGGTAAAGTGCCTCTGAGTAGGCTTTAGGACATGTCTAACGATCTGCCCCCAACTTTGCTGGTACCGACGGTGTACGGAGAGTTTTCTAGGCATGTCCCAAAATCTACCGCATAAGGTGTGCATACAGGGGTATCATCTTTCACCGAAAATAGTTTCTAGTGTTAGGGGTTTTCGGTGGAAGATACCGATTTCCATGAGCTTGGGCGTCAGCTTTTAACTGAGTTTGGCAGCATGCATCAGCGCATTTCGCGCTTTGCGGACAAAGCTCTCGGCGGCGAGATGGCCGTCATGCGCGCTCTCATGCTCGCCGGCGGTTCGCTCACGCCGAGCGAACTCGCCGATCGCGCCTGGGTCTCGAGTGCCCGCATCGCCAATATCTTACGCACTCTCGAAGCCAAGGGCTGGGTCGAGCGCGAGCACTCAAAGACCGACCGTCGTCGTGTACACGTCACGATGACCGATAAGGGATTCCAGAATCTCGAAATCAAACGTCGGGAATTCGAGGAGCGCACCGCGGCCTTCCTCGAGCAGCTCGGCGAAACAGATACCCAAGAGATGGTGCGCCTTCTAAGGCGTTTCAACGAAATTATCGACCGCAATCAAGAAAGGAGAGATGCCGAGTGAGGATTCTCAAGCTCTTTAAAAAGCATGTCCTGGCACTGTTCACAGCTATCGTACTTATCGTAATCAGCTGCAACGCCGATCTGGCACTGCCTACCTACATGAGCGACATCGTCGACGTGGGCGTACAGCAAGGCGGCATCGCCTCGCCCGTGCCCGACACCATTCGTGCCGAATCACTCGATGACCTTGAGCTCTTTATGAGCACCAAGGACGCCAAAGCGGTAGAGGCCGTGTTTAGCAAGGCAGACAACAACGGCATTCGGACGTACAAGGGCACCGAGGAAGAGCGCACCGATGGCGGCAAGATTGCTGACATTATGAGCCTGCCCGAGACCGTCGTCCTTTCGCTCAACCAGGGCATCGACGCTGGCTCCATGGGCGACATGATGGGCACGTCCAACGAACAAGACAACAGCACCGCCCAGGCCATGCCCTCCCCCGAGCAGATGGCGGCGATGACGTCCGAGCAGCTCGCCGAGATGCAGCAGAAGGCCGCAGCGGCGCAGAACATGCAAAAGCAGATCGACGCCGACGGCGGTAAGATCACCATGAAGAGCCTGCGCCTGGGTGTCGAGGGCGGTCTGGTAGACCAAAGCAAGCTCGTCGAGGGCGCCAACGAAATGGCGGACAAAATGGGCTCCATGTCGGGCTCCATCGTCACTCAGCGCGCCGTGAGCTATGTGCAGGACGAGTACAAGGCACAGGGCATCGACCCCGCCGACGTGCAGAACGCCTACCTGGGCCGCATGGCGACCACGATGTTTGGTCTGTGCCTGATCTCACTGGTCGCCACCATCCTAACCGGCGCCGTGGCCTCGCGCACCGCCTGTTCCATCGCACGCGACCTGCGCCGCGAGACCTTCAACAAGGTCATGCACTTCTCGCCGGCCGAGGTGGGCAAGTTTAGCCAGGCCTCGCTCATCACTCGCTGCACCAACGACATTCAGCAGATTCAGATGGCCGCAACCCTGTTTATCCGCATGTGCCTCATGGCGCCCGTCATGGGCATCGTCGCCGTCATGCGCGTCCTGGCCAACCACACCGGCCTGGAGTGGACCATCGCCGTGGCCATCATCGCGGTCTCGGCCGTCGTCGGCGTGCTTATGGGCCTCACCATGCCCAAGTTCAAAAAGATGCAGAGCTTTGTGGACCGCGTGAACCTTACCGCCCGCGAGCTGCTCGACGGCCTTATGCCCATCCGCTCGTTTAACCGCGAGGAGCATGAGCTCGAGCGCTTTGACCAGGCGTCCCTCGACCTGATGACCACGCAGCTCTACACCAACCGCGCCATGAGCTTTATGATGCCGCTCATGATGCTCGTCATGAACTGCATCACCGTGCTTATCGTCTGGTTTGGCGCGCAGGGCGTGTCCGACGGCGTGATGCAGGTCGGCAACATGATGGCGTTCATCTCCTACACCATGCAGATCGTCATGGCGTTCATGATCCTCACCATGGTTTCGGTTATCCTGCCCCGCGCCGAGGTCGCAGCAGAGCGCGTGGAAGAGGTCATCACCTGCCCCACGAGCATCAACGACCCTGCCTCGCCCAAACTGCCCGCAGCCAGCGCGCCGCGCGGTGAGCTCACCTTCCGCGACGTGAGCTTCCAGTACCCCGATGCCCGCGCCGATGTCATCAGCGGCGTGAACTTCACCACGCATGCCGGCCAGATGCTCGGCATCATTGGCTCAACGGGTTCGGGCAAGTCCACGCTCGTGCAGCTGATTCCGCGCCTGTACGACGTCACGGGCGGCAGCATTTCGCTCGACGGCATCGACGTGCGCGACATGACCCTTTCCGAGCTGCGCCACCGCATTGGTTACATCCCGCAGCAGGGTCGCCTGTTCTCGGGCACCGTCGAGAGCAACCTCAAGTTTGCCGGCGACATGGTGAGCGATGATGACATGCGCCAGGCGGCACGCATCGCCCAGGCCGAGGACTTTATCGCCGAGCGCGAGGGCGGCTACGACTCCCCCATCAGCCAGGGCGGCTCCAATGTTTCGGGCGGCCAGCGCCAGCGTCTGGCCATCGCCCGCGCGTTGGCCAAAAAGCCCGAGGTCGTGGTGTTCGATGACTCGTTTAGCGCCCTCGACTACAAGACCGACGCGCGCCTGCGCGAGGAGCTGGCCAAAAACGTCACCGACGCCGCACTCGTGGTCGTGGCCCAGCGCATCGCGACCATCATGCACGCCGACCAGATCATCGTGCTCGACGACGGTCACGTAGTGGGCACCGGCACGCACGAGGAGCTGCTGCACGGCTGCCCGGCGTACCTGGAGATTGCACAGTCGCAGCTTTCCGCCGAGGAGCTGGGGCTTACCCAAGAAGAAATTGCAGCCGTCATGGAAGGAGGCGAGCGCTAATGGCAGACGAGACCAAGACTCAGATTCCCAAGCCCACCCGCCAGCGTGGTCCCATGGGCCGCATGGGTGGCATGCGCCGTGGCGAAAAGGCCAAGGACTTTAAGGGCACCATGAGGCAGCTGCTCGGCTATATCGGCCAGCACAAGATTGCCGTGTTTGCCGCCGTCGCCTTTGCCGTGTGCTCGGTCATCTTTAACATTGTGGGGCCAAAGGTACTTGGCCAGGTTACGACCAAGCTGTTCGAGGGCCTGGTTGCCAAGGTCAACGGCACCGGCGATGTCGACTTTGCCTGGATCGCCAAGACGCTCGGCTTTTTGCTCTGTCTGTATCTGGCGAGCTCTGCCTGCAGCCTGATCCAAGGCTGGCTCATGACCGGCGTCACGCAAAAGATTTGTTATCGCATGCGCAAGGAGATCGCCGCCAAGATCGCTGTCGTGCCGATGAGCTACTTCAACGGCCACAGCAAGGGCGACGTGCTCAGCCGCATCACCAACGATGTCGACACGCTGGGTCAGTCACTCAACCAGAGCGTGACGCAACTCATCACATCGGTGACGCAGATTATCGGCGTGCTCGTCATGATGCTGTCGATCAGTCTGCCGCTCACCGGCGTCACCGTGCTCACACTGCCGGCAGCCGCGATTATCCTGACCGTGATGATTCACTTCTCGCAGCCGTACTTCCGCGAGCAGCAGCAGGTCCTGGGCGCCGTCAACGGCATCATCGAGGAGGACTTTGCCGGCCAGAACGTCATTCAGGTGTTCGACCGCGCCGAGGCCTCGATCGAGGAGTTCGACAAAGAGAACGACCGCCTCTTTATGAGCGGTTGGCGCTCTCAGTTCCTGTCGGGCCTGATGATGCCGCTTATGAGTCTGGTGGGCAACATGGGCTACGTGGGCGTCGTCGTGGTGGGCGCGCAGCTCGCGCTGACCGGCAATGCCACACCCGGCGACATCCAGAGCTTTATCCAGTACGTTCGCAACTTTACGCAACCCGTGCAGCAGCTGGGCAACGTGAGCAACACGATGCAGTCGATGGCCGCCGCCACCGAGCGCGTCTTTGAGTTCCTGGCCGCGGCCGAGGAGGAGCAGAAGGCCGACGCGCAGATTCCCGAGAAGCGCCCCGGTCACGTGGAGTTCGACCACGTCAAGTTTGGCTACACGCCGGACAAGACCATCATCCACGACTTTAGCTGCGAGGCCGAGCCCGGTCAGACCATCGCCATCGTCGGTCCCACCGGCGCTGGCAAGACCACGCTCATCAAGCTGCTGCAGCGCTTCTACGACGTGGACGGCGGTTCACTGCGCGTCGAGGGCATCGACGTGCGCGACTGGGACCGCGCGGCACTGCGCGGCGAGTTTGCCATGGTGCTGCAGGATACCTGGCTGTTTAACGGCACCATTCGCGAGAACATTCGCTACGGACGCCCCGATGCGAGCGATGCCGAAGTCGAAGCCGCCGCACGCGCCGCACGCTGCGACCACTTTATCCATACGCTCGCCGGTGGCTACGACTTTATGATCAACGAGGAGGGCACTAACCTGTCGCAGGGTCAGCGCCAGCTCGTGACCATCGCCCGTGCCATTTTGGCCGACCGCCCGGCGCTGATTCTAGACGAGGCGACTTCCAACGTGGACACCCGCACCGAGGAGCTCATTCAGCGCGCCATGGATGCGCTGATGCAGGGCCGTACAAGCTTTGTCATCGCGCACCGCCTGTCCACGATCCGTAACGCCGACGTGATCTTGGTGATCCGCGACGGCGACATCGTCGAGAAGGGCACACACGACGAACTGCTCGCCCAGGGCGGCTTCTACGCCGACCTGTACAACTCGCAGTTCGACGAAGCGGCGTAAAACCGGCGGCAAACAACCGCAATACACAAAACGGGGGCGCAGAATGAACTGCGCCCCCGTTTTGTTTCCTTTGGGCCTCGAACTGCCTCCCCTGGGACCTGATTGACAGCCCACTCCAAGCCCCGTGGGCAAAAAATGGCAAATATGAGTACTGTTACTTTTTTAGTAACAGCCAAAACAGCACCAAATGCTGCTCACACGGCTTGCACGCGCTCCTAAATTGATCAAATAGCTCTATAGCGGACTTATATGTGTTAGGTTAATGAACATATTTTCTGTTATGTCTATTATCTTTTGCCGGCAATATGGCACTACAATAGCAACAGTACTCATATTTGCCATTTTTTGCCCACGGGGTATGCCGCAGAAGATCCAACTTGCTCCAGCGTGCCGTACGCCGGCCTTCCCCTTCCGGCAAGTGCCGACATTTTCCCAGATAAAACCGAACAAAACAAACCTGTCCTTTTTCGGCAGGTTTCGCTTGCACTTTAGCGTGCGACAGCGGATAATGCCGAACACTCGACAATACGCTTATTGCTCTTTCTATAGATTGAGGAGGCCCCGCATGGCCATGGAATTCAAACGCAGGCTGCCAATCCCCATGGAGATCCGCGAGGAAATGCCGCTTTCCGCCGAGCTTACTGCCAAGAAGCAGGCATTCGATGCCGAGGTCGCCAAAGTCTTTACCGGCGAGGACGCACGTAAGGTGCTCATCATCGGCCCGTGCTCTGCCGACCGCGAGGATTCGGTGCTTGAGTACATGAACCGCCTGGTCAAGACCGCCGAGGAGGTCAAGGACAAGCTCATCATCATTCCGCGCGTCTACACCAATAAGCCGCGTACCAAGGGCACCGGCTACAAGGGCCTTCTGCACAACCCCAACCCCGAGGCTCCCGACGACCTGCTCGAGGGCGTCAAGGCCATCCGCCATATGCATCTGCGTGTTATTGAGGAAACGGGCTTCTTCACCGCCGACGAGATGCTCTATCCGTCCAACTACCAGTACCTCGTTGACCTGTTGAGCTATGTTGCCGTGGGCGCGCGCTCGGTCGAAAACCAGGAGCATCGCCTGGTGTCGAGCGGCATTTCGGTGCCCGTGGGCATGAAGAACCCCACCGCCGGTTCCACCACCGTCATGCTCAACTCTATTTACGCCGCGCAGGCGCACCAGAGCTTCATCTTCCGCAACTGGGAGGTCGAGTGCGATGGCAACCCGCTCGCGCACGCCGTCATGCGCGGCTACATCGGCCTCGATGGGCGCACCTACCCCAATTACCACTACGAGCACCTGGAGCGCCTGGCCGAGCGCTATACCGAGCATGCCGGCTATGCCAATCCGGCAGCGATCATCGACTGCAACCATGACAACTCGGGCAAGCGTCCGCTGGAGCAGTATCGCATTTGCAAGGAAGTGCTCGACAGCTGCCGCCGCAACGAGTCCATCTCCAAGCTGGTCAAGGGCTTTATGATCGAGTCTTACCTGGAGGACGGCAACCAGCCGGTCGACGGCGGCGTCTTTGGCAAGTCGATCACCGACCCGTGCCTAGGCTGGGAAAAGACCGACTACCTCATCCACGAGATCGCAGAGCGGGTTTAGTTACGTGGGCCGCATTTGGACAATCTGACGTTCAACTTCAAGGGCGCAACCAGAAGGTCGGCGCCCTTTCGTTTCACGTCACCTTGTCTCAAATGCGACCCGCTCGCTGTCCGTCCTCTACCTGCGGCGTTGTCTTGCTCCGGATGCGGCAGTTGGGGACGTTCCTTTTCTGCCGGCAGTCTGGGACATTCCTTGAGGTAGTCGTTGGGGACGCTCTTGTTTGACCAGTCGTTTAAGAACGTCCCCAATGACTATCTCTCCGCCCCCGTGGGATCGGGGGTCGTCTACCGAATGGTTGATGCGGCGGCCCTGCGGCCATGTCACACTCAGAGGTGGCCTGACCCAACCCGGAAGGAGCCTCCATGAGCCTTGACAACGTAGCCCTGCGCGCCACCACACTTGATGACCTGACCGGCATCGCCGCCATCTACAACCAGCTGTGGTGCAACACGCTGCGCAACCGCGGCGACGTCGAAGCTGCCGATTTCTGCGCGCGCTTTAACATCGCCATGCAGCTGCAGCGCTCCCCCATCGCGCTTGTCGCCGAGGCCGAGGGCCGCATTATCGCCGCCTGCTGCATCGGCATCTTCGAAGACGGCAAGCCGCGTACCAACCCCACGTGGGTACCCTGCTACGACGAGATGTTCGCCCAGGCAACCGAGATGGCGAAGACCGCCGACGCCAAGCTCGAGGGCTCGCTCTTTGGCGACAGCCGCGAGAAGGCCACGGCCGACCGCTTTGCCGCCACGGGCAATGAGTATGCCCAGGGCCAACTCAACCTCATCATCATCGTGCCCGAGTGGCAGGGCAAGGGGCTCGGCCGCGCGCTCATCGACCTTGCGCGCGCCGAGCTCGCCCGGGCAGGCTGCACCAAGTTCTTCCTGATGAGCGACTGCAGCTCCGACTGGCAGTTCTACGAGCACCTCAACATGAAGCGCATCTTGGAAGATCACAGCCAAGACACCGGCGACGGCTTTATCGTCTACATGTACGGAGGCGACACGCAGGATTAGCTTGAGTGCCGCCTCACGGGCTTTCTCCAAGACAGCCCAAAGCAATCAGCCACGCCAAAAGGGACATGCCAAAAAGGGACAGGTTTATTTTGGCAGGTTTTATCTGGGTAAACGCCAACCGCCGCGAGGAAGTTGCCTTCCCTCGCGGCAGTCTTCTAGCAGCCAAAACCAAGTGAGTAGACTTTTTGCAGGAGGCCGAGCACACCCCGAATCGCCACAGCGCTGACCTGCGGTTTTATTGAGCACTTGTCGTGATATGCTCGGCAGATCCAAAAAAGCCTACTCACTTGGTTTTGAGGCGCTCCAGATAGGCGAACAACCGCCGCGAAAGGGATCCGATCCTCTTCGCGGCGGTTGTTCGCGCTGGTTTTGAGGCGGTTTTGCCCGCTTGCTACTCGCTGCAGCGGGCAGCGATGACAGTTCGCACCATGCCGGCGCTCATAAGGCAGGCCCCCGACGACTACAGCAGCACACGCAATAATCTGACAGTATCATTTGCCATAATCTTGCAGTAGTGTTTTCCATAATCTAATAGTGGCCCAGTTCAGAGGCGTTATTGGATAGTGACATATAACCGTTTTAGAACGTCCCCAACGACTGCCCGGGAGCGATAACAGGTATTATCTGGTCAAACACCAAAACCACCACAAAGGGGTTGATTTTCAATCTCAACGCAACAGCCTGAACGGACCCCGCGTTTCCGCAGCTAGCGCAACGCGGAAATAGCCCCCGGCGCCTGGCCGTCGCCTCGTTTCCGCAGGTGGAGAGGCTGTGGAGGCCGGTGCCCCCATGCCGCCGCCGCATGCTCCGCCAGCCCGCCGCGCAGCCGTTCCGGACTCAGCGCAACGGGCCCTCCGGCCCATGTCCCGGCCCGCCGCCTATCCCGCCAGCGGCCCCTCGCCCCTCGCGGCCCTGGCCCTGTCGATGCAGCCGGGCGTGAGGTCGAGCTCGCCGGGCGCCAGCTCCTCTATCCCGAACGCGTCCATGAGGGCGGAGGCGTCCTCCCCGAGGGCCATCCGCAGCACGCGCGCCGGCGTCAGGAACCCGAGCGCCCCCTCGGCTCGGAGTTCACCTGCGACATGAGCAGCGCGCAGTCCGCCGCCTCCAGCCGGTCGAACCTGGCCCCGGCGCCCTTGGGCAGCAGCTTCCTGATCTCGACGTGGTTCTTCTCGCACGCGCCCTTCTGCTGGCTCTGCCGGGGGTCGCAGTAGAAGAGCCTGGTCTCGCCGTCCCGCTCGCCGAGCAGCGCCGCGATGGCGCCCTCGTCGGCGAACTCGCTGCCGTTGTCGGTGAGCACGGCGCCGAAGGCGCGCCTCGCGCCGTCCTCGCCGAGGACCGCGCGCAGGGAGGAGAGCGCCGCCAGGACCGAGGCGCACGTGCCGTCCGGCAGCGGCAGGGCCAGCTGGAAGCGGCTCGGGCGGTGCAGGAGCGTGAGGAGCCTGGCGGAGTCGCCCCTGGCGCCCTCGACGGTGTCCATCTCCCAGGCCGCGGCGCAGGCGTCCTCGCCGAGCGCGAGGAACGACGCGTGCGACCTGCGCGCCGAGTGGGACGTCGCCCTCCCCGGGGCCCGGCGCGACCTCGGCCTGTAGCCGACCTTGCGCCTGAGCTCCATGTTCGTCATGCCGTCGTAGCCGGCGTCCACCCACCTGTAGACGGTGGAGGCGCTGAGCCCGGGGGTCGCCGCCGCTATCTGCTGCGGGGAGAGCCCGCGCGCGAGCCCGTCCCTGATGGCCGCGAGCTTGGCGGCGGCGCCCTCCTCGGTCTCGTCGATCCCGGACCTGCTGCCCGAGAGCTCGGCGTCGGCCGCCTCCTGCGCCCTCCTGGCGCTGTAGAACACCCTGGGCCTCCTCGAGCAGCCGTAGCCCCTCCTGTGCGAGCAGCCGTTGCAGCACCTCGGCCACGAGGAGAGCCTGGGGCAGGCCCCCGACAGGTCCGCGGGAGCGGGCTCGCCGTAGCGCGAGCGCGGCGCCGTGACGTAGCGGTGCGCCGCCACCTCCCTGGTCACGGTCGATGGCGACCTGCCGAGCTCCGCGGCGATCTCGCGGGCGCTGCGGTTGAGGTCGAGCATCCTCTCGACCGTGTTCCTCTCATGCCTCGTGAGCCTCCCGTACGACCTCCCGGACGGCTTCGGTCTGGACATTTCGGCCTCCCTCCATCGCGGGCCGGGGGATTCCGGCCCCTCTGGGGTTGCCTACCCGGATTCGCGCCTCAGGACTCAGCGCAACGCGTTGCGCTGAGTCCTGAGTCTGTTGCAATGAAGATGAGAATCAAGGACCACCACAAAGGTGCCTGTCCCCTTTGTGGTGGTTTGGAGCTCTCCGCGGCGGGATGCTAGACTGGCGGCGTATACATTCGCGCCAAAACACGGGTCGCATGCAAGAAAGGAGATGCCATGGCGCCTATCGCACCTCTCAAGATGCTCGTCGCTCCTGCCGCTAAGGCCATCGCCCGCCTGAGCGACTCACTCACCTACGACGATATCCCCTGCGTTGTCGACGAGCGCCCGGACGGCTGTCCGTACCTGGGCCACGTTCCCTACTTTGCGCCTAAGCTCGCTTCTGATCCCGAGCACTGCGAGCAGTAATCCAAGACACAGCAAGCGCTGCGCAACTCGCGGCGCTACTGTTTTGGTGCAAAGAAACCTGATTCCCTTGCACCAACGCCGGGATTGTCGACGCTGCGGCCGCGGCGCGATATGAGGCGCGAAACCTCGCCCAGCAACACGACGATCACCACACCCATGAGAATGGGCAACTTTGCCATTTCGGCGGGCGAGCCGTTGAGCGGCACAATCGTAGCGACAATCGAAAGCACAAGCTCCACCACGGGAATCGCAAGTGCCACCGCAAGCACCTTGCCCTCGAAGGGTGCACGGAACACGCGCGGGCGATCGTCATATTTGCGCAGGCGCCAAAACGCTGGGAACATCGGGATATAGCTCATGAGCAGAAAGACGACGTTCATCGAAAAGAATACCCAAAAAACGTCGGAACCCTCGCCCAGCGGAATCTGAAGTAGCAGCACCAAGCTGGCAAAACAACCGTTAATGATTGCCGAGCCATTGGGCATGCCGGTCTTCTTGGACACCAGCGCAAAGGGGCGCGGCATGTTGCCATGGCGCGCGGCATAGCTCGCCACGTTGTTGACGCCAAAGCTCCAGCAGATCATGTTGGCGAACAGCGTCACCAAAAAGGCCACGCCAACGACCATCGTCAGCGGGTGAGCGCGCCCCACCATAGCGGCGACTGCGTCCACAATGCCCGAATCGAGTGAAAGCTGCTCGGTGGGAACCGCGGCTCCAATGCCAATGCCGCAAATGATGTAAATTGCCGCAATGGCCACGCCACCGGCAATAACCGCCTTGGGGATATCGCACGACGGGTTCTTCATCGTGCTGGCAAAAGTCGCGACCACCTCAAAGCCCATAAAGTTGAATAGGATGATCGATAGGTACGTCAACGAATTGGTGTCGCCCAGATCTGGAATGAAGGTCTTAAACGACATGTCGTTGGCAAAGCCGTTATTGCAGGCAAACCAAATGCCGACGATTCCCACCACAGCGGTAATGAGCACCTTGATGACGGCGCCGCCGTCCATGACCCAATCGGCCTCGGCAACCGGCTGCATTGCCATGACCGTGACGCCCCACACAAAGGCAATCTCGATGGCAATTCGGATCCCGAGTGAAAACTCGATACCCCACACCGCATTAATGACACTGGGGAACATGCAGGCGATACTTGCCACCCACAGCGGAAAGTTAACCCAGTAGCACCAAGAGCAACGGGCGCCCCAACGGTCGCCCAGGCCCAAGCGAACCCAATCGTACAGGCCGCCCTCGGAATCAAACGCCGTACCCAGCTCGGCCACCACCAGACCATAGGGAAGCAAAAACGTAATGATAAGGAAGATCCACCAGAAGAACTGCACGTTGCCCATGGCAGATGCCGGAGCCGCCGCCTCGATGGTAAACACGACGCAGATAACCGAAAGGATGACCTCGATCAGGGAGAACTTTTTACCTGCCATGGCACGCTCCCCCTACAGCAAAAAGGATGGCATCTGTACCGAAGGCGCAGCCCAAGGTAGGGTTGCAGGCCGCGTCACCGGTGCAGGTGCCATCCCAAAGAGAAGAGAGGATGCAATTATTGGACCAACGCTCGCGGAACAGGCGCGTGTAGATAACGATACGCTGGTACATAGATACTCCGATCAAAACGGCCGCGTTCGCGACCGGGAACTTTCGGCAATTGAAGACGCGTCTGACCTGGGAAATTCAAGCGAACAATTGGCCTAACCCGCAAAAAATCCCAGGCCAGACGCGTATTCAATCAAAGAAAAAAGGCACTCCGATGTGGAGGCAACGGAGTGCCCAAAGAAAACCCAACCGACCAAGACATCAAGCAAATCAGCCATCAATGCCCCAAGATGGTCCGATTCACCGACCGTCCGATTGATCGGCTGGGTTTTCGAGGTGCCCCAGGTCGCCGCGAAAGAGGAGCGAAGCGTACTTTGGTACGCGAGCGACGGTTTGAGCGGCGAGATGGGGTGCCTCGGAAAGTCAGACGTTTACTCGGCGTGCTCAGGTGCGCCAGATTGGCGCGAACGAGGAGCGTAGCGTACTGACGCTACGTAAGCGACGAGTGAACGCCAAGGTGGCGTGCCTGAGTTACGCCGAGGGCTCCTGCTGCGTAATGCAGTGGATGTTGCCGCCGCCGAAGACGACCTGCTCGGACTGGACGCCGACGCACTTGTAGACGCCCTCGCCCCAGACCTCGTCATAGATCTTCTGGAGCGTGTCGACGGCCAGCTGGTCGTTCTCGTCGCCGTACTGCGGGACGATGACGCCGTGGTTGGTGACCAGGTAGTTCATGTAGGACGCGATCAGCGGCTCGTCGGGGACGCGCGGCTCGGCGTTCTCGTCGGCGTCGATGGTGTCGCAGGAGGCCTGGTCCATGAACAGCGGGGTCACGGGCATGCAGAGCTTGTAGACCTTCATCTTGCGGCCCTTGGCGTCAACGGCGTTGGAGAGGGTCTCGTAGGCAGCGTGGCACTGCTCGTAGAACGGATACTCGGGATCGTCGGTCCAGATGCAGGCCATGACGCCCGGGGCGATGAACGTGGCGACGTCGTCGATGTGGCCGTTGGTCTCCTCGGGGTCGATGCCCTCCTTGACCCAGATGACCTTCTCGACGCCCAGGTAATCCTTGAGGTGCTCGTCCATGTAGGCGCGAAGCTCCTCGCTCCAGGGCTCAAACTTCTTGTGGAACTTGGGCCAGATGGACTCGGGATCCTCTTCCTCCTCGAGCACTGCAGAGCAGGTGCGGCCCGGGGAAAGCAGGCACTGGTCGGTCACGACAAGGGTGCCCTCGCCGTCAACGGTGATGGAGCCGCCCTCGAGGATCATGTCATCGGGACGATAGCGGCGGCAGCCGGAAAGCTCAGCCATCTTAAGGGCGATCTGCTCGTCCTTGTCCCACGGGAAATAGAGGCCGTCGACGAGACCGCCGTAGGCGTTGAAGTGCCAGTGGTTGGCGCGCTTCTCACCCTTGCCGTTGATGACGTAGGTGGCGGCGGTGTCGCGGAACCAGGCGTCGTCGGTGGTCATCTCGATGACGGTGACGTTCTCGTCCTCCTCGAAGACGGCCTTGCAGTTGGCATAGTCGACCTGGTTGGCGCACATGGTAACCGGGGTGAACTCGGCGATGGCGCGGGCGATGGCGGCATACTGCTTCTGAGCCGGCTTGGCGCCGTGGGCCCAGGTGTCGGTGCGGTGGGGCCAACCCATCCACACGCGATCCTGCGGGGCGAACTCAGCGGGCATAAAGAAGCCGTCGGCCTTGGGGGTGGACTCGGACTCGGTGATCGTACGCATAAGATATCCTCCAAATCGAACGATCGCTTGCTGCGGGCGGGTTACCCGCAGCCTAAAACCAAGAGATGGTAGGCGCCCGTTCCCCGGCAAGGGTCGGGGCGCCCGGCGCCGGTTTTCACGGAGTCGCACCGGCAAGCGACGACGTAACCAAGTGCGCGGAGACAAAACGCACGAAGGATACGGAAGAGAGATTGGGGTGGGCGGTGGTTACCGGAGCTATCGCTCACACCCACCCCGGGGAATGGTTAGCAAACCTGTCGCTTGGGCACGTCTCCGAAGAGGCTAGAGTGCCCGGAGTCGGGAGCGACAAGCCCGACGAAGCGCGCGTTGGTACACGAGGAGGGTTGGAGCCCCAGAACCGGGTGCTCTAGTTCTCCTCGGCCTCGGCGGCCTCCTCAGCGAGACGCTGAGCTGCCAGCTCGGGAGTGAGGCCCTTGTACTCGGTCTCGCGGCCCTTGGCGCTGACGACGCGGACAACCTCGCCGATGAGCAGAAGCACGATGAAGATAACGATCATCGGGAGCTTGTCGCCAATCTCGGCGGCGGAGAGCGGCACCAGCGTTGCAACGATGGCCAGGATCAGCTCGATGCAAGGGATGGCCAGCATGACCTTCATCATGGCACCCTTAAACGGGAACGTGAAGATGCGCTCGCGGTCGGGGTCGTTCTTGCGAAGGTTGAGGAACGCCGGGAACATCGGGATGTAGGTCAGCAGCAGGAAGACGACGGAGGTGCCGAAGAGCATCCAGAAGACGCCGTTGGAGATGGCGTCGATGGGAACGAGCTGCAGGCACAGCACCAGGGAGGCAACGACGGCGTTGACCAGGTTGGCGCCGTTGGGCATGTCATCATCCGAAATCATCGAGGCGAAGACCTTGGGCATGTTGCCGTGCTCGGCAGCGTAGCGGGCGACGGAGTTGACGCCGAAGGACCAGGCGGCCATGTTGGCGAACAGGGTGATCAGGAAGGCGATGCAGATGACCTTGAAGATCATGGAGTCGCCCACCATGGTCTGGACTGCGACAATCATGCCATAGTCGGGGTCGATGGAATCGGCCGGCACAGCAGCGCCGATGCCAAAGCCAGCGAACAGGTAGATCACGGCGATGGACAGGCCACCGACGATGATGGCCTTGGGGATATCGCGAGCGGGATCGGCCATGTCGTCGGTCATGGTGCAGATGACCTCGAAGCCCATGAAGTTAAAGATGATGATCGACAGGTAACCGAGAGCGTTGGTGTTGGTGAGCTCGGGCAGGAAGGTGGCAGCGGACATGTCGTTCGCAAAACCGTTCTCCATGGCATACCAAATGCCCAAAGCGCCAACGATAACGGCGACGGCGACCTTGATGATGGCGCCACCGTTAAGGACCCACTCGGAGTCGGCCGCCTTGGAGCGGCCCATGAGGTAGACGATCCACACAAAGGCAAGATCGATACCCATCTTGGCGATCAAGTTGAACTCGACGCCAAAGACCATGCCCAAAATGTCGGGGAACATGGTAGCCAGCGAGGCGATCCACAGCGGGTAGTTGACCCAGTAGTAGTACGAGATGCGGGCGCCCCATTTGTCGCCCAGGCCATCGCGTACCCAGTCGTAAATGCCGCCCTCGCCGTCATAGGTGGTACCGAGCTCGGCGACAACCATGCCGTAGGGAAGCAGGAAGGTCAGGATCAGGAAGATCCACCAGAAGAACTGCTGGTTGCCAATGGCAGCAGCAGGAGCGGCGGCCTCGCAAACGAAGACGACGCAGATGATGGTCGAAATGACCGTCAAGAAGGAAAGCTTTTTCTTTCCGTCGCTCATGATGAGCTCCTTCGCTCAGTCTTGGACAGATCCGAGGCCCTAAGGTATTAAGGCAATTGCTTGGGCCTCGGTGAGCGGGCGACAGGAGACGAGCATCCGCCGCCCGCAAACGTGCTTTTAGAAGCCTTGAGGCTTAGAGCTGCTCGAGAGCTTCGAGAGCGGCGTGGAGCTCAGCCTTGGCGGAGTACTCGACACCCTCGTCGTTGAGCGGGGTGCGCTTGCCCAGGGCGGCAAGGAGAGCACGGATGGAGTGCTTGCGGTTCTCGGCCTCGACCCAGCACAGTGAGCGCTCGGGATCGTCCATGACCTCGTCGACGACCTCCTCGTTGCGGGTGGCCGGCAGGCAGTGCATGAACTTGGAGTTGGGGCCGGCGAAGTTCATCATGTCCATGGTGACCTGATACTTGGGATAGAACACGTCCATGTAGTTCTCGCCCGAGACCTCCTCGTCGTACAGGCCATACCACACGTCGGTGTAGATGAAGTCGGCGCCCTTGATGCACTCGATGTCGTCGGAGATGACGACAGAGCCGCCGGAGACCTTGCAGTTCTCCTCGGCGATGGCCATCATCTGCTTGCCGAACTCGGCGCGCTCCTCGACGGTGCCAACGTGCAGGCCGCCGTCGGGGATCTGGTGGCCCTTAGGTCCAAACTGGACAAACTTCATGCCGACCTTGGAAGCGATGAACATGAGGGAGACGCAGACCTGGGTGGCGTCGCCGATGAAGGCCAGGGTGCAGTCCTCGATCTTCTTGCCCTCGGGGAGGTTCTCGAGCATGGTCATGAGGTCGCCCATCTCCTGCGTGGGATGGTTGAACTCGGACATGCCGTTGATGACGGGCACAGCGGAGCCCTCGGCGAGGCCGACGACGTCCTTGTGACGGTCAACGCGAGCCATCATGATGTCGAGCAGCGAGCCCATAACGCGAGCGGTATCGCCCAGGGACTCGTGACCGCCGAGCTGGATGGTGCCAGGGCCATAGAACTGAGCATGGCCGCCGAGGTCGGTCATAGCGGTCTCGAAGGAAAGACGAGTGCGGGTGGAGACCTGCTGGAAGATCATGCCAAGGCTCTTGTTGCGGAGCAGGTGCGGATAATAACCGTCAACCTTGATGGCCTTCTTCATTGCCAGGCCAAGATCCTCGATAGCCAGGATCTGCTCTTTGGTGAAGTCGTTGGTGTCGATGAAATCCTTAGGCAGTGCCATGTCGATTTCCTTTCCGCCGGTCTTGCCGACTATTACTATGAGGCGCTCGAACATCACGCCTCGTGTTGACAAGACCATCATTCACCCGTATGCAATTTTTACCTAGTTTATTCGGGATTAAAGACCGTTCACGGAGTTACACCCCCTCTAAACCAATATAAACCCGCAGGTCAAGAGTTTACAGGGGGTTTACCATCTAGAACCGCGAACGGTATACGGCTATGCTGTATCTCGGCGCCTAATCCACAATGAAACGAAGGGTTGAGACGTCTATATCCCACAAGGTATACAGAACTCGGCCATAGAATAAATGAGATGGGACGGTGACAGATGAACACCCTGATGTTCTTCTATACCCTAGCGATACTCGTGATCTGTATTGTGACGGCGGTGCTCTCGCTTGCCGCCTATGCCTCATCTCGTCGACGCTTCTTTATCTATGGCAGCGGCGTATTTATCTGCTATGCCATCGAGATGACCGAGATTTTCTTTTTTGAATACACGCTGCAAAACCAGAGTTTTCCAGCCAGCGACTATTACTCAATTACCATGCCTGCGTTGCGGACCTTTGTGGCGACCGCTTCGCAGGCTTTTATTTGGCTCATTGCCATGGATTTGCTCGACAAGCATTCAAAAAAGCAGTTTGTCATTCCCGTCGCAACGTTCTTGCTGAGCGAGCTGCTGATTATCGTCGCTGTCCCCTACGGCCCCATTCATCAATGGCTCTACTACACGATGCGTCAGGTATTCCTTGTTTTCGTGGGGCTATATATCTTTTGGACGGCACGCAAGAGCACACAAGTCGAGCTGAAGGCACGCGTTAACAACCAACGAAAGCACCTGATTATCGGCGCTATTCTGGTCGGTTGCATCGTTGCCGAGGATTTCTACAACATCCTTGTTGTTCCCATGAGCCTGGCACCCTCTTGGCTGCAGCTGTACCTGTCCGAGCGCAACTTTAGCGAAAACGTCTTTGCCTGCTACTTTGCGATTCTGCTGATCATCTACTCCTACCACGTGCTTTCAATCCGCATGCAGGAGGCGCCCGAGGAAAAGAACGTCAGCGATCTTGATCGACACATCGAAGAGCAGATGCCCTTCTATCGCAACGCCTACAAGCTCTCCAACCGCGAAACCGAAGTCATGCGTCTGGTTGTGTTGGGCAAATCGAACCAAGAGATCGCTGACGAGCTCTTCCTTGCCGTGGGTACCGTCAAGACCCACATCCACAACATCCTGGTCAAAACCGAGCAGCAAAACCGTACGACCCTGATCCTCCACTTTTGGAAACGATAACCTACCAAAAAGGGACAGGTTTATTTTGGCAGGTTTTATCTGGGCAAATGCCAAAACCGCCGCGAGGGAGCTACTTTCCCTCGCGGCGGTTTTCTAGCAGTAAAACCAAGTGAGTAGGCTTTTGGCGGGATGCCGAGCACGCCCCAAAACGCCACAGCCCTGACCTGCGGTTTTGTTGAGCGTTTGTCGCAATGTGCTCGGCAGATCCAAAAAAGTCTACTCACTTAGTTTTGAGATGCATCAGGCGGGCAAAAAACCGCCGCGAAGGGGGCCCGGCTTCCTTCGCGGCGTTTGTTCGCTGTGGTTATGCGGCGGTTTTGCCCGCTCGCTACTCGCTGTAGCGGGTGGCGATGGCAGCTCGCACCATGCCGGTGCTCATGAGGTACGTTACCAGGAAGTAGCCGCCGTAGGCTGCCAGGAAAATCGCACAGGTGAGGCCCACCGTGCCGCCGATGCTCATGTTGCCAAACGTGCTCACCAGCTCGATGATCACCTTGAGCGCCACAAAGGAGTGCGCCAGACCCACTGCCAGCGGGAACAGGAAGAACACCGCTTGCTGTGCCATCACCGAATGGTGAATCTGGCGGTCGTCACAGCCGATCTGCGCCAGCACGCGATAGCTGCGGCTGCCATCTGCCACGTTGGAGAGCTGCTGGATCGACAGAATTGCCGCGCATGCAACGACCAGTACAAAGCCGATGTAGATAGCCAGATAGCTAATCATGCCGTTCATCTGCGCTGCCTGCGTATATAGCTCGGAGCGTGTCATGAAGACTCCCCACGAACCCGGCTCCTTGCCGTCAACGAGCAGGTTGTCGAGCATAGTGTATTTAATGAGCTCATCGGCCTCGGCAACATCCATCCCTCGCTTGTAGTTAACGAGCAGGTTGCTGGCATACGGCTGCAGATTAAGCTGGGACAGCAGCTCATCGGCAACGACCACGGTACCGGGATTGCTACCGAGCCCCGAGTTGGCGATGGCCGCCGTGTCCTTGTCCGACTTATCGGTTGCGGGCTTGAGCTCATGCCCACCCAAGGTGAGGGTATGGCCGCCGGCCATATATTTGGTGTACAGGTCGCCCAGCTCACCGCCCATATCACACGTAAGCACGTACTGGTCGCGGCCAATGCTCACCGGCTCCTCGCCCATCATCTGGCGCAGCTTGTTGTACTGGCTCGCCGGCGTCACAAACAGGCCCATATCATCGGCATTGCTACCCTCGAGCACCTTGGGGAGCTTTTCGCCCATGGCCTTGCACATCTCGCCTGCAGCTACCGAGGGACCCGAGCCGCCAAGCGGGTAACTCAGATACGAATCGATCTGCACATGCTCACCGGCAACATCGGCGATATTGACCTTTTTGCCGGTCTCGTCGTTGTTGTCCGCCGACTTGCGCTCGCCATGCCATGCAGCGTACAAATCGACCGTTGCATCGGCCAGCACCATGCGATCGGCCTCAGACGGATTGACATACTCCTTGTAGTAGTCGAGCGTTTCGGGCGTGTAATAGACATACGTCTGAGACACGTCAACAGGGTTATAGCGCTCCAGGTTTTCGTTCATCACGTTGGCGATCGACATACCGCACGTCACCGAGGTGATGGCCAAAAACAGGATCATCGCGATGACGCCCATCGAAAAGCACACCGTATTGACCTTGGCCGCAAGCTGGCGTACGGTAAACATATTGAGGCCGCGCCAATAGACGCTGCGCAGGCCCTGCAGCAGCTTGATAAGCATGCCCGAAAGGCCCCAGAACAGGGCAAAGGTACCCACCGTAACCATGGCCGTGGTGATACCAAACTGGTTCATGGCCTCCTGCAGCTTGGTATCGGTCGCGGTGAGCGGGAACCCGTCGCGCAGCAGACGGTAATAGGCCACGCCCACAAGCACCGCGCCCACAGCAAAGATGGCAATCGCGATCCAGGGGTTGCGTGTCTTGATACTCTCGTTGCGACGCTCGGCACCCATAAGCTCGATGAGTTTGGTACGACGCACGGCGCGAAGGTTCAGCAGCAGCGTGAG
The DNA here is from genome assembly GCF_003471905.1 of Collinsella sp. AM16-21. NCBI lineage: Bacteria > Bacillati > Actinomycetota > Coriobacteriia > Coriobacteriales > Coriobacteriaceae > Collinsella > Collinsella sp. AM16-21. The sequence continues at coordinate 142,608 of NZ_QRKJ01000002.1, read as the reverse complement.
CACAAACATTACGAGCATGCAGGCAAGGGTCAGGTTGAACGCATGCACCGAGAAGAAGAAGTGGAAATTGGCGATCTGCGTCTTGAAGAGTGAAGCCGTAAAGAACGTCATGAGCTGGGAAAGCCCCACGCCCAGCACAATGCCGGCGACAAAGGCGCCGACCGAAACGATCACCGTCTCGAGCGCCATGATCGTGGCGACGCGCCCGCGCCCCATGCCGAGCACCTGGTACAGGCCAAACTCCTTCTTGCGGCGTTTCATGATGAAGTTATTGGCATACACCATCAAAAAGGCCATGACACCGGCCAAAAAGTACGTCAGGTAGCCGAGCATGCTGCCCATAACCTGCGCCAAGCCCTCTTCATCGATGCCGGCAATGTCGACCTGCATCGAGACGGTGTTAAAGGCATAGAAGACGGTGACGCCCAGGGTGAGCGTCAAAAGGTAGACGAGGTAGTCGCGGCCGGCGCGGCGGACGTTGCCCCAAGCGAGTTTACAGAGCATCGGAGCCCTCACCGCCCATCATGGCAACGACCTCCATAATGCGGTCGAAGAACTCCCGGCGGTCGGTGTCGCCGCGGCGCAGCTCGGTGAAGATCTTGCCGTCGCGGATAAACAGCACGCGGCTCGTGTAACTTGCAGCAAAGCTATCGTGCGTGACCATGAGAACGGTGGCGCGCAGGCGGCGATTCAGGGCCTCCAGGCTCTCGAGCAGCAGGCGGGCGCTTTTGGAGTCGAGGGCGCCGGTGGGCTCGTCGGCCATGATCATAGTTGGGTCGGTGACGAGTGCGCGAGCCGCGGCAACGCGCTGTTGCTGACCGCCGGACATCTGGTAGGGATACTTGTCGAGCACCTGACTGATAGACAGACGCGCGGCTACATCCTGCACGCGGGTCGAGATCTCTGCCGAGTTTGTGCGGGCGATGGTGAGCGGCAGGGCGATGTTCTCGCGTGCCGTGAGCGTATCGAGCAGGTTGGAGTCCTGGAAGATAAAGCCGAGCTCCTCGCGGCGGAACTGCGAGAGCTTGGCCTGCTTCATGCGCGTCACATCCTGGCCGTTGATGCGAATGGTGCCACTCGTGGCGCTATCGATGGTCGACACGCAGTTGAGCAACGTCGACTTGCCCGAGCCCGAGGCGCCCATGATGCCGACGAATTCGCCGCGGTTGACGGTAAAGCTGACATCGTTGAGCGCGCGGGTCACGTTGCCCAGTGCTCCATATACCTTTTCGAGATGCGCGACCTCCAGTACCGGGGTCGCCGTTTGCGTGGTTTGCATACCGAGTCCTTTCTTGCGATTAGTCTACGGCATCTATAGTCGCAAGGAGCCGAGTCGGCTACCATCGATATGGCTTACGCTTGCCTTACCGTTGCGTAAGGTAAGCGTAGTCTGCCATGTGTTGATGTTGAGAGAGGGCTCCTGTTGAAGACTGTTCATGTTGCCGCTGGGATCATTCGCAAGGAAGGATCTGACGAGCTGCTTGCCGTGCAGCGCGGCTACGGCAACATGCAGGGACTATGGGAGTTCCCGGGCGGCAAACTTCTGCGCGGCGAGACACCCGAAGGCGCCGTGCGCCGCGAGCTTATGGAAGAGCTACAGGTAAAAGTCACCAACCTGCGTGATTTCTACACCGTTGAGTATGACTACCCCGATTTTCATCTCTCAATGGAGTGTTACTACTGTTCGCTGGCAACCGATTCCGACGAGCCCCAAAAGCACGACCGTCAGCTCGATATCCGCTGGATTCCGCGCACCTCGCTTGCCACCGTTGAGTGGATGCCCGCCGACAAGGGACTCATCGATGCGCTAATTGAGCTGAAGGAAGACCGACTTGAGGCCAACGGCATCGCTAACGACGCCCAGGCCACCACGGCCGACGAGCCTGCTACCAAGCCTAAGTGCAAACCTAAGCGCCGCAGCAAAAAGCGTCCCAAGCCCGGCCTGCTAGACGGTATCGACACCTCGGACCTTTCCGCCGACGAACGCGAGCTCGTGCGCCGTCGTGCCGCGATAAAAAAGTCCATGAAGGGCAACAAACGCGCCAACACCAAGCCCGAGTTGCTCGTCCGCCAGCGTCTGCGGGCAGCAGGCCTTACGGGATACCGTCTGGAATGGAAGGTGCCCGGCAAGCCCGACATCGCCTTCCCTGGACGCAAGATCGCCATCTTTGTAAACGGCTGCTTTTGGCACCGCTGCCCCAAGTGCAATCCGAGCCAGCCCAAGCGCAACGTTGAGTTTTGGGAGGCAAAGTTCCGTCGCAACGTCGAGCGCGACCGCGCTGCCGTGGCAGCACTCACTCAAATGGGTTGGACGCCCATAACCATCTGGGAATGCGAACTCAAAAAAGACCGCATCGACGCCACGATGGAAAAGGTCATCGAGCGGGTGCGCGCCGCAGAGCCGCAGCGCTAGCCGCCCGTCCCAATCGTGAGCGTGTTTTCCCTAGGGGAATCACGGTTGGGCGCGTTCAGATCCTTCATATACGCAACAATTGCGCCACAAACCTTAGAAAGCCCTTAAGCCTCCAACCTTTCAAGAGTGTTATGCAATAGCTTTGAACTGCGGTTTCATTGTTACATCAAACCTGATTAAGCCTTTCTTTAGCGCTTCCTTATCTGCGCTCGCGGCATAATGTAGCCAGCGCACGGGACCTAGCAGCAAACCCCGAGCGCATCCTTTTGGTGGATATCGAGGAGGCCGCAAAAGCATGCATTCTTCCAATGACGCAGCACAGCAGCCATCCCTAAAACATGCAAACCTTTTCTCCTTCCCCCGACACAGAGAAACGGCCTCCTCGACTCCCCCACCACAAAAACCAAGCGCTCAGCCGATCAGAGCCTCAACTTACGAGCATCCTTCGAAAAGCTCCAAGCATCCCTAGACAAGGCGTTCCCCGAACAGGCAAGAGCAATCTAAGCCCATCGCGCTTTATACTGATGCCATGCGAAACATGGATCACATAGAATTGCACCGCGGAGGACGCGAGGAAGCGTTTCCCGAGACCGCCGAAGACTGGCCCTATATTGCCGAACGCGCAGAATTCGCTCGCTATCCGGGCAATTCCGTCCCCTGGCACTGGCATTCCGAAGTTGAGCTTTTCTACATGGAGCAGGGAGCGATTGACTATCGAACGCACGCGGCTCATGAGCACGTACGCTTTGAGGAAGGGTCCGCCGGCTTTATCAACGGCGGCGTTTTGCACAGCACGCTGCAATCACCCAATTCGGCGCCAGCCATTCAAATGCTGCATATCTTTCAGCCGTCGATGCTCGGCGATCCCGCGGGACGTCTCCAAAAGCGCTACATCAACCCATTGCTTCAATGTCGAGGCGTCGATGTGCTCAAATGGTCGCCCACCAATCCCGACGATATGCCCTTTATCGATTTGCTGAAGAGCTCCTTTAGCCACGACCTTCAACGGCCGCAGAACGAGATGGCGCTTCGAAATAGTTTGTCAGAGCTCTGGATTCAGATTAACGCCAAGGCCGAACCGCTCTTTTCTTCCGACGGCGCCTCTTGGATGACCAGCCGCGACGTACAGTTCAAGGCAATCCTGGACTTTATCCGCGCAAACTATGCAGCCGCTATAGATGTGCCCCAGATGGCATCTGCAGCCGGCGTAAGCGAAAGAGAGTGTTACCGCATTATCGAAACTTGTGCAGGAACGACCCCGGCGGCATATCTACGCGCATACCGCATAAACCGTGCTTGCGAACTTTTGGCACACACCACGCGAACGGTACAGACAGTCGCGCGCCAATGCGGATTTATAACAGCAAGCCATCTTGGCCAGGTATTTAAAGAACAAATGGGGTGCACTCCTTCGAGCTATCGAGCAGCGAGGCAGAATCTCGATAGCACCAGGCAGAAATCCCGCTAACCCTTCTTCTGTCACTGCATCAAACTTGCAGGCAAACAACAGAGAGGAGCAATCATATGAAGCACTTTGACCATATCGTATTTGACGTTGATGGGACATTGGCAGATACAGAAGAAAGCGTTCTGTCATCGCTTGTCCAGATTGTCCAAGAAGAGACCAGCAAAACGCTTCCCCGACACGAGCTTGACTTTGCCCTCGGCATACCCGGCAAGGATGCCCTTGAGAAACTTGGGATCTACTCGCAGGCAACGTTGGATCGCTGGTGCCAAGTTGCCGCCAGCTTTAAAAGCACCATCAGCGTGTTTCCAGGCTTGCTTGAAGTCATCGCAACACTCGCCGATAGCGGCTGCAAACTTGGCATCGTCTCCTCACGTGCGCGCGACGAATACGCAAAAGAAATTGCACCCCTTGGTTTCGATAAGTATTTTGAGCACATCATCCTTGTCGAAGACACAACCGAACATAAACCCGCACCCGCACCCATGCTCGAATATCTCCGACGTGCGGGCGCGAATCCTGGCAACGTCGTCTACGTTGGCGACACCGTCTACGACGAACAATGCGCAACTTCAGCAGGGGTCAGTTTTGCCCGAGCAGCATGGGGATCACACCAAGATATCCCAAACGCCACCTACAACCTCAAAACCCCCAACGACCTGCTAACCCTAACAACCAAATAACCCACGCGTCCCACCCTTTCAGTCCCAACACCACAAGGGCGATTGAGCAGAACGGCTTGGGCGGGTCCCCGTACTTAGTTTCCAAAATCATTCCGCAGCGCGAAGGCTTCTTATTATTTTCCGCCCTAACGCCACAAGGGCGACGACCTCGAGTAGGTCAACCTGGGAGGGACGAGGGCTTAGTTCCCCAATCTTTCCGCAGGGGGCAAAAAGCCTCGCCGCACGAAGTGCGCAGCGAGGCTTTTTGCATGCCCGAGGACGATTGGGGAACTAAGTCCTCGTCCCTCCCCGGGATATGTAGCGAGTCGGAGTACCCTTGCTGTTACTCTGCCTTGCCCACAGAGTTGAGGTTAGTCATGCGGATCTTAACCAGCTCGGTGATCTCACGCATGCCCTCCTTGGCCGGCTTCTTAGGATCGAAGCAAGCGGGGTTCTCGGCCATGTAGGCCATGAAGCCCTTGGTGTAGGCCTGACGCAGCTCGGTGGCGTAGTTGACCTTGCAGATGCCGTTCTTCACGGCCTCGGCAACCTGCTCATCGGGCACACCGGAGGTACCGTGCAGAACCAGCGGCACGTCGACGGCGTCGCGAATGGCCTTGACCACGGACTGCTCGATGTGAGGATCGCTCGTGTACACGCCGTGGCTGGTGCCAACGCCAATGGCCAGCGAGGTGCAGCCGGTGCGCTCAACAAACTCCTTGGCCTCGGCAGGATCGGTGTAGGGGCTCTCGCCCTCAACCGCGGGACCGTCGTCCTCCTTACCGCCGACCTTGCCGAGCTCGGCCTCGACGGGCACGCCCATGGCGCGGCCAGCGTCGGCGACGGACTTGGTCAGAGCGATGTTGTCCTCGAAGGACTCGTGCGAACCGTCGATCATGACGGAGGTGTAGCCCGTGCGGAAAGCCTGCATGCAGCGGTCATAGCCATCGCCGTGATCGAGGTGCAGGGCAACGGGCACGGAAGCGCGCTCGGCGGCAGCCTTGACCATGCCGTAGAAGTAGTCCAGACCAGCGGTCTTGATGGTGCCCGGGGTGGTCTGCATGATGACGGGGGACTTGGTCTCCTCGGCAGCGGCCAGAACGGCCATAACAAACTCGAGGTTCTCGACGTTGAACGCGCCGACGGCGTAGTGGCCGGCCTGAGCGTCCTTGAGTATCTTTTCGGTGGTAACAAGTGCCATGAGCGTTTGCTCCTCTCCCTCGCCCGCATCTGGACATCGGGCGTACGTGTCCGCAAGGCGTTTTACCTTGCATTTTGCTGCGCTCATTGTATGAAATTCAGCGGGTATACATGTGCGAGATATTGAGCCCATGCAGGTCAATACAGTCGCTTTTGAAAAGTAAACGGAAGGAATTGGAGCCGAGCGGGCGTGTTCGATTTTGAATTTTGGGCGTTCAGCGTCTTTCTTTTATAGAAAAAGTAAGTAATCGAAAGGCGTTTTCTTACTTAAAAAGAAAATGAACGAAAATAGACTCAACACAATTCCTGCAAATTTCAGACGATGATGGAGCGGATATGGCCCATGCAACAACCCGAGCTTTCGCCGATGAGCGGCGTGCCGCCATCATGGAGATGCTCGAACATAACGCCTCGGTGCAAGTAGCAGAAATCGCCCAGACCTTTGGCGTTTCCTCCGTCACCGCCCGCGCCGACCTGGACGCGCTCGCCGAGTCCGGCAAGTTGCGCCGCACGCACGGCGGCGCCGTGTCGCTCCACAAACGCCTAACCGTCTCCACGCAGGATCGCCGCATCAACGTCAACGTTGCCGCCAAGCAAGCCATTGCCCAAAGCGCTATCAGGCTTGTTAACGACGGCGACACGGTGCTTGTCGACTCCGGCACCACGGCACTCGAGTTCGTTCGGCTCCTCGACCAGCGCGATGGCATCACCGTCATCACGGCCGACATTACCATTGCCGATTACATCGACGAGAGCATGCCCTCAGTCGATGTCGTCATGCTGGGCGGGGCACTGCGCAAAGGCCATCGCTATCTGTACGGCCCACTTACCATGCAGGCGCTCCAAATGGTCCACGCCGATCTTGCCGTCATGTGCCCTGGCGCTTTCGTTCCCGGCTGCGGCTTTACCACCGACTTTCCCCAGATGGCCGAGACCAAAGCGGCCATGATTGGCGCCGCCCGCCAAAGCGTGGCCCTCATGGACGCCAGCAAGGTCAACGGACGGGGCATGTACCGCTTTGCCGAGCTGACCGACGTCAACGCCATCGTGATGGACCGTGATCCCGATCACGCCGTCGCCACCTCAATCGCCGAGATCGTCGACAACGCCCGCCCAAATCTCCTCATCGCCGGCGCTTAAACAAAAACCACCACAAAGGTTCACCGTCCCCTTTGTGGTGGTTTGAGCGTTAAACGTGAACGTATCGCTACTTGGAGAGCTCGTCAGCGAGGGCCTCGATCTGAGCGCGCGAGGCGTCGTTGAGCGAACCCAGGACGGTCACCTTGTTCTGCGTCAGGGTGATGTCCTTCATACCCTCGAGCTCCTTGGTCATAATCTTGGCAGCTGCGGGCGCCCAGGAGCCGCCCTCGACGAGCGCCACCGTACGGTTCTGGTAGGCATGCTCGGCAAGCGTATGGATAAAGGTGCTCATGAACGGGAAGATCTCGCCCTGATAGGTGATGGAAGCGAGTACCAGACGGTCATAGCGGAACGCATCCTCAACGGCCTCGGCCATGTCGTCGCGAGCCAGGTCAAAGACGGAAACCTTCTGGCCGCGGGCCTCGAGCGCAGATGCAAGCTCCTCAACGGCAGCCTTCAGATGGCCGTAGACGCTCGTGTAGGCAATGGTGATGCCCTCGTCCTCGGGCTGATAGCTCGACCAAGTGTTGTAGGTGTCGAGGTAATAGCCAAGGTTCTCGGTAAGCACAGGACCGTGGAGCGGGCAGATGACCTGGATGTCCAGGTCGGCGGCCTTCTTGAGCACGGCCTGCACAAACTTGCCGAACTTGCCCACGATGCCAAAGTAGTAACGGCGCGCCTCGCAGGCCCACCCTTCCGGATCCTCGATGTCGTTGGCGCCAAACTTGCCAAAGCCGTCGGCACTAAAGAGCACCTTGTCGGTAGCCTCGTAAGAGAACAGCACCTCGGGCCAGTGCACGTTGGGGGCGCCGACAAACGTTAGGCTGTGGCCGCCCAGATCAAGCACGTCACCCTCTTTGACAACCATCTTGCGCTCGGGGAAGTCGGTGCCAAAGTAGTTGACCATCATGCGGAAGGCGCCCATGCTTGCCACAATCTGCGCCTGGGGATAGCGCTCCATAAAGGCGGCGATGCCGGCGGAGTGATCGGGCTCCATGTGATGGATGACCAGGTAGTCGGGCGTGCGGCCGTCGAGCACGGCTTCGATGTTACCGAGCCACTCGTCGACAAAACCGCCGTCGACTGAATCGGCGACAGCGATCTTTTCGCCCAAGATAACGTAGCTGTTGTATGCCATACCGTTCTCGGACACATCGTACTGGCCCTCGAACAGGTCAATGTCGTGATCGTCGACGCCAACGTAGCGGATATCCTTGGTGATCTCCATCAGGCAAAGCCTCCTAGATAGACAAAAGAGCCCGTCTATCATAGCACTCGGCTGCATCCCAACAGCTATCTGCCAGCATCCTTACCGATTGTTATTGAAATGCGATAAATCGCCGTTTACCAGCACAAACTATGTGCGCGGTATCGCCGTGCTATGTCGAATGATGAGCTGGCCGGGAATACGGATGGCAACGGTTTTGCCCACCGTACCCGCCTCGGGAACCGCATGCTCAAACACCTCGCGCCCACGCTGATGCAAGTCGAATCGAACGGTCGTGAGCTCGTTATGTGCGACAAAGTCGTCGAGCGAGTCATCGACGCCCACCACGCTCACGTCCTCGGGCACGCGCAGACCGCTATCACGCAGCGCTGCAATGGCGCCGTTTGCCATCTGGTCGTTTGCCGCGTAAATCGCCGTCATGGTGCGGTCGTGCTCGGCCAGATATCTGCCGGCCTCGTAACCGCTGTTGGCAGACCAATCGCCCTCGAGCGGCGCCTGCGGCTTAATGTGCTTACGCTCGAGTGCATCCTGCCAACCGGCGCGACGAAACTGCTCGTCGACCGAGAACGACGGGCCGCCAATATAGCGAATCTGATCGTGTCCCAGCTCAAACAGGTGATCCATAAGCAATAGCGAGCAGCCGTAATGATCGGAGTCAACTGTGGTCACGCGCGGATGCGCGTACATGGTAACGATGACCGTGCCAATGCCCGGCAGTGGATCAAACGTCTCAAAATCGGGCGCCATGCGACTCATGCCGATAATGATGCCGTCCACGGGCAGCGCGGCCATACGACGCGTGGCCTCGGCAAGCGAAAACTCCTCGGTCTTGGACATCTCGACCAGCGTGATGGCGCAATTATGCTCGCGAGCAGCGCTGGCGATGCCGTCGATCATTGAGAGGTTGCCAAACTTGGTGACATCGTTGACGCACAGGCCGACTGAATGGTAACGGCCGTCGCGCAGCGAGCGACCGGCATAACTCGGACGAAAGCCGAGCTCTTGCATAGCGGCCTGCACGCGCTGGCGCGTCTGCTCGTTGACGTTAGGCAAGCCGTTGGCGACGCGCGAAACCGTCTGCTGCGAAACGCCAGCAGCGCGGGCGACGTCGGCCATGGAGACCGGACGCGAACTGGTATCGTTGGACGGGCGCCTTGCCACAGGATCACCTTCACCCTTGCGAAATCTGAATAGCGTGCATGCCGGCCCGGGCAGAAATACACCCCGCGCCGAAGCCCGCTATCGTCGGACGCATGTTAACGTACTCTACTTTTTCTATCTGCATCTCTTCTGCTTTATAAGTCCATACGGCAGTACCGTTCACGGCTGCATTTCTACCGATTACCAGATTCTCAAAAAGTGACAAGCGATGTGTTATGAGTACGTTAACATAGCCCGTAACGTGCGGCATCGTGAACACGTGATTCATGCCGCTTCAAGTTGTTAACGTACTCATAACGACGCAAAACTCACCTGTGCGCGCCAAGGAAAGGACTCCCATGACCACCCCCGACGAAAAGACATTCGCCACGCTCACCAAGCTGTTTGAGGAGGAGTTTGGCCCCATCGGCGACCGCCAGGTGCTCTACGTGCACGCGCCCGGCCGCTCCGAGATCAGCGGCAATCACACCGATCACGAGGGCGGTCACGTTATCGCCGGCTCGCTCGATGTCGCCGTTGACGGCATCGCCGTGGCAACCGATTCCAACAAGATTCGCGTCGCCGACGAGGGCTATCCTACGTTTGAGATCACGCTAGACACGGTAGACATTCAGGAGTCCGAGAAGGGCACGTCCGCAAGCCTCGTGCGCGGTATGGCCCATGAGGTCGCAGCGCTTGGTGTTGAGCCCAAGGGCTTCGACTTCGCCTTCACCTGCTCCGTCCCCTCGGGCGGTGGCCTTTCCAGCTCTGCTGCCGTCGAGGCCGCGTACGGCCGTGCCATGGAGACGCTCTGGGGCGCGCCCGCCATTGAACCCGTCACGCTCGCTCAGATGAGCCAGCGCACCGAGAACAACTATTACGGCAAGCCCTGCGGTCTGATGGACCAGGCCGCCGTGTGCCTGGGCGGCCTCGCCTACATGGACTTTGAGGATCAGGCCCAGCCTAAGACCCAGAAGCTCGAGCTCAACTTTGAGGATCATGGGTACGCGCTCGTGCTCGTTAAGGTCGGTGCCGATCACGTGGCCGCCACCGACGACTACGCCGCCGTTCCGCGCGAAATGCAGGACGTCGCCGCCGAGTTTGGCAAGGCGCGCCTGTGCGAGGTCGACGTTGCCGACTTTGACGCCAAGCTCCCCGAGCTACGCACCAAGCTGGGCGACCGTGCCTGCCTGCGCGCCGTTCACTACTGGTACGAGAACGGCCTGGTCGACAAGCGCTGGGCAGCTCTGAACGCCGGCGACATTGACCGGTTCCTGGTCCTGACGCGCGAGTCCGGCGCCAGCTCCGCCATGTACCTGCAGAATGTTGTTGCCAAGCTGGGTTCCGAGCAGCCTTCCATGTATGCCCTGGCGCTGGCCGAGCACGTGCTCGACGGCCGTGGCGCCGTCCGTATTCACGGCGGCGGCTTTGGCGGCACCATCCAGGCCTTCGTGCCGCTCGACCTGGTCGACACCTTTATCACCAAGATGAACAGTTGGCTGGGCGAGGGTTCTGCCCGTCACTACGCAATTTCTGACAAGGGGGCTTACGCGGCATGGCTGTAATGACTGATGTGCGCGAGGCCGCGCAGGGCCTGATTGAGTATGCCATCCATCGATCGATGATCGGACAGGACGATCGCATCTGGGCATACAACACCATTCTCGAGTGCATCGGTGCTACGGGCCCGGCGCTCGACATGGCCTGGGCACTCCAGGTTGAGAAACTCTCGCTCTTGCACCCCGATACCCTGCCCGACTTTGACCTTGAAGGCACGCTTGCCGCGCTTGCCGAGACTGCCGTTGCCAACGGTGCTGCCGAGGACACGGCGTCGGGCCGCGATCGCATCGCCATGCGCATCATGGGCGCGCTCATGCCGAGGCCTTCGGTTGTAAACGAGGAATTCAATGGGCGTATGGGCGTCAACGAGCCCCGTGCCGCGACCGACTGGTTCTACGGCCTGTGCTGCGACGCCGGCTACGTGCGCCGTGCCGCCATCGCGCGCAACATCAAATGGAGCACCCCCACCAACTGGGGCGATCTTGAGATCACCATCAACCTGTCCAAGCCCGAGAAGGACCCGCGCGATATCGCCGCGGCAGGTGCAGCTAAGAACACGGACGAGAAGTATCCCGCCTGCCAGCTCTGCATCGAAAACGAGGGCTATCCCGGACGCTCCGCCGCAGCCGACGGCGGAGCTCACCCCGCCCGCCAGAATCTGCGCGTTATCCCCATCCAGCTCGACGGCGAGCGCTGGGGCTTCCAGTACAGCCCGTACGCGTACTTTAACGAGCACTGCATTGCCATGAGCTCCGAGCATCGTCCGATGCACGTCGACCGCAAGGGCCTGACCTGCCTGCTCGACTTTGTGGACCTGTTCCCGCATTACTTCATCGGCTCCAACGCCGACCTGCCCATCGTGGGCGGCTCGATCTTGTCGCACGACCACTTCCAGGGCGGCGCACACGAGTTCCCCATGATGCACGCCGCCGAGGTCTCGCAGTTTAGCGTGCCCGGTTTTGACCAGGTCAGCGGCACTGTGCTGCAGTGGCCGCTCTCGGTGCTGCGCCTGCGCTCGCATGACCGCGCTCAGCTGCTCGATGCCGCCGAGAAGATTATCCTCGCCTGGCGCGAGTGGAGCGATGAGTCTGTTGGCGTCATCGCGCACACAGCCGATGGCGTGGCGCACAACACCGTGACGCCCGTCATTCGCCGCGTAGACTCCCGCGGCAACGCCGGCGGCGAAATCTACGAGGCCTACCTGGCGCTTCGCTGCAACATCACGACCGACGAGCATCCGCTGGGCGTTTTCCACCCGCATGCCGAGTATCACCACATTAAGAAGGAGAATATCGGCCTGATCGAGGTCATGGGCCTGGCGATTTTGCCGCCGCGCTTGGTTCCCGAGCTCGGCGCTGTCCGCGAGCACCTGCTGGCGGCCAAGGCCGATGCCAGCTACGATCTCGCCGGTGCGCTCGAGGGGGACGACCTTTGCCGCAGCCATGCCGCGTGGGCCGAGGACGTCTATGCCCGCCGCGCCGACGAGCTTACGGCGGATAGCGCCATCGGCATCCTGCACGAGGAAGTCGGCGTAGTGTTTGGCCACGTGCTCGACAACGCCGGCGTCTTTAAGTGGAACGAAGCCGGCCGCGCCGCCCAGCAGCGCTTTATCGACTCACTGTAATGATCCCTTGGGGACGGAGGAAAACGGACTATTTCGTCTTCAAGACAACGGCGCCCGCCGGCAACATCGCCGACGGGCGCCGTTTTTGAGTGTAGCCATTGGGGACGCTCTTAAACGACTAGTCAAACAAGAACGTCCCCAACGACTAATGACTCGAGCGTGGAAAATCTCCCACTTTGAGCTCGCATGGGCACCAAAAGCAGGAGATTATCCACGCTCATTCTATTAGGAGTCGCAACCGCTACAACTCTACGACCTCAACGTTGTTGTAGATCTCGTCCCAGCGGTCCATGACCAGGTGGCCGGTCTTGGGATCCATGGCGTTAAGCTTGCCGCAGGTATTGGCGGTCTTGAGCACCGTGACGTCGTCGGCACCAGCAGCAATGGCATGCGCAAAGCCGGCGATGGTCGAGTCGCCGGAACCCGTCGCATTCACAGCCGCAATCGCGGGCGTCTTGGCGCGGAACGCGCGACCCCCATGGAAGCCCACCGAACCGGCAGCGCCCATCGAAACGACAACCCAGGGGATACCGGCAAAACGGTCATCGGCGGCAAGCGCCTCGCGTAGGGCATCGACATCTTCGGTCGTAAAGGACGTACCCAGCAGGCCGTTAATCTCGGTCAGGTTGGGCTTTACGAGCTCAGGCTTAGCGTCGGACTCCAGCGCGGCCTCCAGCGATGCACCCGAGGTGTCGAGCAGCACCTTGGCGCCCGCCTCCTCGGCGATCTTGACGAGCTCAGCATAGTAGCCAGCATCGACGCCACGCGGCAGCGAGCCCGAAAGCGTCACAACGTCCGCCTTCGCTGCAAGCTCGGCGAACTTGGCCGTAAAGGCCTCGAGCTCGGCCGGGGCGATCTGCGGGCCGCTCTCCAGCAGCTCGGTCTGATTACCCTCGTGCAGAATATTCAGGCAAATGCGCGTCTCACCGGCGATGGGCACAAAGTCGTTCTTGACGCCGTCGGCATCCATAAGCTCGGCCATATAGGCACCCATGTGGCCGCCGAGCAAACCGGTCGCGAGCACATCGTCGCCCAACTGCAGCAGAACACGGCTCACGTTGAGGCCCTTGCCGCCAGCGGTCTTTTCGGGCGTCACACGGTTAACGTCGTCGATGATCAGCTTGTCGAGCTGATAGCACGTATCGATCGACGGGTTCATGGTAACGGTCAGAATCATGTTGAACTCCTGTTCCGGGGCGGCATGACCCGCCCCAAACATACGATAGCTCGTTAAAGGATCTCGATCTCAAAGCCGCGGGTAACGGTCTCCCCCGGCTTGGCCACCAGGCAGCCACGCTTGTGCTCCAGAATATCGTCCTCGTCGGAGCAGGTGGACAGGCCGCCCCACGGTTCCACGGCCACAAAGTCGCCCTCGGGCTTGCTCCACACAATCAGGTACGGCATATCGGGGAACGTCAGGCGCACGCCCTTGTCCTCGGTCTTCTTGGTCAGCGTAACCACGCGGCTCTCGAGCACGTCGAAGATGGTCTCCGCGAAGTCGAAGAGTTCGTGGGTAAGCGGCAGGCTCTGGTCGATCATGGGGTTCTTGCTGCGATGCTCAACATCAATCAGGCCAGTCGAGGGAACGGCAGTACAGAGCTCGGTGGCCTCACGCTGCTCAAAACGAAGCTCATAATCGTCATAGGACTCGCCCTCGTCGAGCGGGCACTTAAAGCCGGGGTGACCGCCCACAAAGAATGGCATATCCTCGGTGCCCTCATTGGTCACCTCGTACGACACGGTCACCTTAGCCGCATCGATCGTGTAGCGCGCGACGATCTTAAACGGATACGGGTACTGCTCAAGCAACTCGGCATGGTCGGCAGAGCTTAGGCTCAGCGCAACCATGTTGTCGCTCTGCTCCTCGAGCTTCCACTCCTGCTTGCGAGCAAATCCGTGGCGGGCGAGCTTTACCTCGCGGCCGCCCATGGTCATTGCGTGACCGTCACGAAGGCCGCCGCAAATCGGGAAGCAAATGGGTGCCTGGCCCGACCAGACCGCCGGGTCACCCTGCCACAGGTACTCGCGGCCGTTGGCTTTAATCGAAGTGAACGATCCGCCAGCCGTGCTCAGTGCCACACGAATAGAACCGTTATCAAGAACAAACTCCATAGGAGCCTTCCCTTTCTTACGACAGCCCGCCAAGTCAGTGGGGCTGATAGAAAACCGGCCCGCGCCCCCTCACAGAAACGCGAGCCGTCAATTGAAAAGCTGCAGAATGCCGGGGGCCGCCAAAACGAAGCACTCAAGCCAAGCAAGCAAACGTGTTATCGGAGCAGCTAGCCGTACCAGAACGCTTCGCAACAACAGCGGTAACCCCACAGGTCACTCAGACATCAGCGAGAAGCCAGCTGGCGAGGCAAGGTGCCGTGAAGCGAGACGGCATTGACCTTCTGGTCATGCCGTCGAAGCTGAGCGGCAGATTGCCCGCCAGATGGCTTCGCAGCGTCAACCGGTCCGGCGTTTGTTAAAACGCCGGAACCCCTTAGTCGTGGTATTCGCCGCGGTCCCACTTCTCGAGGAACTCGTCAAAGAAGTGCGGGTCAGCCTGAGCCTCGGCGTCGGCCTTATTGCAGGCGTCGATCTTGGCGATCAGGGCATCGTGCTCGGGGGTCTTCTCGTAGGGCTCCTCCAGGAAGGCAAGCATAATGTCGGCCATCAGGAACTCGCCGGTAATCTTGCCGCCAAAGCCCACGATGTTGGCGTTAAGCTCGCGACGGGCATACAGGGCAGAGGTCATGTCGCGGACCAGGGCGCAGCGGGCGCCGGGAACCTTGTTGACGGCGTTGGTGATGCCGATGCCGGTGCCGCACAGGGCCACGCCAAAGTCGGCCTTACCGCTGGCAACAGCCTCGCCCACGGCCTTGCCGTAGATGGGATAGTGCGTACGGGTGTGGCTGTAGGTGCCGCAGTCGAGCACCTTGTATCCAGCCTGCTCCAGGCGGTCGGCCAGATAGATCTTCTCGTCCGTAACGATATGGTCGCAACCGATTGCGATGGTCTTCTTCATCAGAACGTCCTTTCGTCTGAATTCACAAGTTGAGGTAGAAGTTCGAGTTCTCGGTGGCTCTCGTTAGGCCATCTTGTTGAGCATGTCGACACGGATCTGGTGACGGCCGCCGGCGTACTGGGCGCGCAGGAACTCGCGGGCGATCTTCTTGGCGACCTCGGTGCCCACAACGCCCGGGCCCATGGTGACCATGCGCGAGCCGTTGTGCTCGCGGGTCATGTAAGCGGAACGCTCGTCGGAAATGTTGGCGACGACCATGCCCTTGATCTTGACAGCGGCCATATAGGAGCCGACGCCGTACTTATCGAATGCGAAGCCCTGGGAATCCTTGTGCTCCAGCAGGTCCTTGGCAACGGCGGTCGCGGAATCGACAAAGTCCGCGGCAGGGGTCTCGGAATAGTCGACGACCTCGTGACCGTCGGCGATGAGCATCTCCTTGATGGACTCCTTCATCGACATACCGTCGGCATCGGAAGCGATTACAACCCTCATGACATCCTCCTTGAGAGATACGCAGGTGCGTAGTTTCTGTTTGGAAGTGTTGAATCGCGTTCAGGTCCGGGCATCTGAATGTGCGGTTCTTCACTGTTCATGTTTATTTGAACACATTCGAACATTAACTGCAACAACTATTTGTTTATCTTTGTTCTTTTTTGAACAAATACCATTCACGGATGATTGCTGACCGTTTGGGTCTGGCGCGGACGTAGCGACCATGTGTTCAGCAAACAAAAGGGCGGCCGAGAACGTGTCTCGGCCGCCCTTCTTACGGTTGATCTTCCAAAGTTCGCTTTGCCGCCTACTCAGACTGCCCACTCTTCTTGGCATGTTTGGACGGAGCGCTCAGAAAACGGCCCGTCAAATAGTTCGCCGGGCCAGAGATATCGATCCCCAGTAGCGTGTGTCCCAGCCACAGAAACGCCGCGAGCACCAGCAGCGGGATAACGCACGAGGTCACGATCATCACGATGACGCCTTCGATGAGGTCGGTCACCTGCTGCACGATCTTGTCGGTCATCTGCTTGGCACCGCTGGTCACCGACGTGACCAAGCTCGAGGCCCCGTCAGTCAACTGCTCGAGCACGTTTTTGGACTCTGTAGACTCGGTCTTTTTCTTGCTTGCTTTGGAGCTGTCGCTATCTGCCGCACTCGCAGCGTCGGCCGCCTTTTGCTCGGCCTGTTCAATGCTGACGCGATATGTCTCGTCGACCTTTTGCGATACCCACACGCTTGCAGGCACCAACGCCATGCCGATCATGGCGACTACCAGCACGCGGGTCGCCACGCGGCGCAGGACGGCACTCGTGCTCCAGCGCCCGTGAATGCCAAGCGACACCGCAAAGAGCGCCAACGCAAACGGGATTAAGATGCCCAAGCCAACCGACCACAAAATCGTGAGCAAGTATTTCTCTAGGTATAGCACGGCAAGCACGATACCAAGGTTGCCTGAAAGCTGTGCGAGCTGCTCAGCGACCGGCGTACCCGTATCACCCGGCAGCGCGGTAATGCCCGCAGACAGCGCCACGCACGAGGCCGTGAGCGCCAGTACGTTACCTTTCTTTTGGTCGATAACCTCGATGGTGGAGTCCCAAGTCTTGGTATCGGCAAAATGCGGACGAGCCACAAAGCCCGACAGCAGCGCCAGTACCACGAGCGCAACGATAAAGCCAATCTGCAGCTTTTTGTTTGCGCACACGACATCGGACAGGCTGGGCTGCAGCTCGGTTACCGTCGTGTGCTCGGTTATCTGGACAGGACGTCCATGAGCCATCTCGTGCGCGTCTCTCTTTTGAATCGATCCGTTGTCCGGCATTTGGATACCTCCTCAGTCCGGTCTGTATTGCGGATGGAAGTATACCCACCCAGCAAAAAACCGAACGGGAGGGCGTGCAGAAGCTCCATAACGCTGCTAGTCGAATAGTGCCATTTCAAAACTATGCCGGTTTACTACGATAAAACCGATAGGACCGACCACATTTGCTATTAGCAGAAAATGACAAGCTTTCTACCTGCGGCTTTGATAACGCTGTTCTTTCCATAGTTGAAAGAATGCGATTCATCGTAGTAAACCGGCATAGTTTTGTAACCGACAGACCGAGTCGGCACCGCAGCAAACCTAATGACCCGGTTTCTTCCATCCTCAAAGGATCGAATGCATGGCAGGAGTGTCCCAAACTGCCGGCAGATAAGGAACGTCCCCAAGTGCCGGGTAAACAGAAAAAGCCCTGCCGCGGGTAGCGGCAGAGCTTTTGGAAGGGGACTTGGTTGTGAGAGCTCGTTAGGCGAGCTTAGCCTCGAGTGCGGCGATGCGCTTATAGGCATCGATGGTAAAGCGGGTCTGCTTCTCCAGGATCATGGTGGTCATGAGAGTATCCTGAGCGTGAGCCATGATGAAGGTCATCTCCATCTCGCCGCCGCCGGCCTCCTGCGAAAGCAGCTTGGTCTGCGTGTCGTGGGCGCCGATAAGTGCATCGCTGGCATCCTTGTGCAGCTGCTCGGCCTTCTCAAAATCACCCTCGCGAGCAGCATCGAGCGCTGCAAGCAGATCGGTCTGGGCGTCGCCCGCGTATGCGACAATCTCGAATCCAACCATCGAGATTTCTTCTTTGGTTGCCATATTGCGTTCCTTTCACATATGAACCAACGGAGAGCATCGCGTCCGGGCATACGCGCTGCGCTGTGTATGGCAGGAACATTAACATTCAAACAAAAAAGAACAGCGCAAAACGTAATTTCGAGCTATGAACGGTTGCTTTTCACCCGTGAACGGTTTTTAAACCAATCTGAACATTCTCGAACACAATTAGCGGCAACCCAAACAGGTCCGCACCCTAGCGTACATCGTGCACCGTATCGCCCGCTACGAGCACGCCGGGGATCAGCATGTGTTCCACGCCAGGCGCAACGCCCTCGGCGCCGGCGATCTTGTCGACCGCCCACATGCCGACACGCTTGTTATCAAAGCGCACCGTGGTCAGGCGACGATCGGGCACGATGTCGCCCAGGCTGTCATCGACACCCACCACGCTCACGTCCTCGGGCACGCGCTTTCCGCGCGACTCGAGCCCGCGAATGCAGCCGTAGGCCATGGCGTCGTTGGAGGCATAGATGGCCGTACAGGTCGGATCGTCTGCCAGAGCCTGACCGGCAGCATAGCCGCTCTGCGCCGTCCAATCGCCACGAATGAATCGCGGCGGCTCAATACCATGCGCGCGCAGCGTCTCGCGCCAGCCCTCCTCGCGCTGCATGCCCGAAAGCGAGCGCTCGGGGCACGAGATAAAGTGCACAGTCTTGTGCCCCTGCCCCAGCAAGTACTCGACCACCTGGCGCGAGCAATCGAACTGGTCGTTATCGACCGTCGAGCACAGCGGGTGCTCCAGCATGGTAACGAGCACCGTCTGCATACCGGGCAGCGGCTCAAAGGTGCCAAAGTCCGCCGGCATGCGGTTCATAATCACAACCATGCCATCCACCGGCAGTGCGCTCATGCGCGACGATGCGCTCTCGAGGGTATACGGATGCCCGTCTACTTTAGTGAGGGTGATGGCATAGCCATGTTTGTCGGCCGCGGCGGCAAAGCCCTCCATACGGTCGAGGTTGCCGGTGCCGGTAATGTTGAACATGGCGACGCCGACAGTCTTAAACTTGCCGCGGCGCAGCGATCGACCGGCAAAATTGGGGCGATACCCCAGCTCGCGCATGGCGGCACGCACGCGCTCCTTGGTCTCGGGGCGCACGCTGGGCGAATCGTGCACCGTACGCGAGACTGTCTGCTCCGAGACGCCCGCGAGACGCGCCACGTCCTTAACGGAAACCGATTTTTTAACAGCGGCCATAGGTCGATCTTTCTATGTCAACGATGCCATTGGTGGCACCCTACGCAGTTAAATGAAACGTCTTTAAGTATATCTAACGCCTCCTCCGCCATACGCTCACCACCCAAAACCTACCGTTCACCGACATTTTTGCTTCCCCGAACGGCTTTTGTAGTCCAAATGTTAACGTTGCCATTGTGCAAACACAGAGCCACCGGGCGGCTCAAACGTTTACGCATAAGGAATCGACGGTTCGCAGGCACAGGAACCATCAGTTCGCGTCTTTTTTTGTGTCGCAAAATGGCAACGTCAACATTTTGGCAACCGAACGCCAAAAGTTACCATCGTTGCTAACCCACCGACTCTTAGGAGCATTGCATGGAGCAACTCATCGCCATCATCGAAAAGGGCCAACCCTTTTTCAACGCGATCGCCCGCAACAAGTACCTCAAGGCGATCCGCGACGGCTTTATCTCCGTCATCCCCATCATCATCTTCTCGTCCATCTTCTGCCTGGTAGCCTCGGTCCCCAACATCTGGGGTTTCTACTGGCCCGATGACATCAACAACGCCCTGTGGAAGTGCTACAACTACTCCATGGGCATCCTGGCCATCGCCTGCGCCGCCACCACGGCCAAGCACTTCGCCGACGCCCAGAACCGCGATCTACCCAAGAACAACCAGATCAACTTCATCTCGTGCATGTGCGCAGCCATCATCGGCTTCCTGCTCCTTTCGAGCGACACGATCGCCACGGACGCCGCCAGCGGCTTCAACACCACCTACCTTGGTTCCAAAGGCCTGCTGACCGCCTTTATCGCTGCGTTTGTGACCGGCATCATCTACAAGTTCTTCATCAAGCGCAACATCACCGTCAAGATGCCCGAGCAGGTTCCGCCCAACATCTCGCAGACCTTTAAGGACATCATCCCCTTCTCCGTCTGCATCACCGTCTTTTGGGTCTTTGACATCGTCTTCCGCGCTGCCTTTGGCTTCTGCTTTGCCCAGGGCGTCATCCAGGTGTTCCAGCCCCTGTTCACCGCTGCCGACGGCTACATCGGCCTCGCTGTGATCTACGGCGCCATGAGCCTCTTCTGGTTCGTGGGCGTCCACGGCCCTTCGATCGTCGAGCCCGCCATCGCCGCCGCTCTCGTTGCCAACATGACCGACAACCTGGCTGCGTTCCAGGCCGGCGAGCACGCCACCGCTGTCCTGACCCAGGGTGCCCAGTACTTCGTCGTCTGCATGGGCGGCACCGGTGCCACGCTCGTCCTGGTCTTTATGTTCTGCTTCCTGGCCAAGTCTCAGGAGATGCGCGCCGTCGGTAAGGCCGCCATCGTCCCGGTCTGCTTTGCTGTCAACGAGCCGCTGCTGTTCGCCGCGCCCATCGTGCTCAACCCCGTCTTCTTTGTCCCGTTTGTCTTTGCCCCGATCGCCAACATCTGGATCCTCAAGATCTTTATCGACTTCTTGGGCATGAACGGCTTTATGTACACCCTGCCCTGGACCGTCCCCGGCCCCATCGGCACCATCATGGGCTTGGGCTTCCAGCCGCTCGCCTTTGTGATGCTCGCCCTCATCCTGGTCGTCGACTTTGTCCTGTACTACCCGTTCTTCCGTGCCTATGACGCCCAGAAGTGCGCCGAGGAGGCCGAGATCTCCCAGGAGGAGCTCGCCGCCAAGAACGCCGAGAAGGCCGCCAAGCTCAACGACGCCTTCCAGGGTAAGGCCGACGCCAAGAGTGTTGCCGCCGGCGGCGCCGCCGAGGCCGTGAAGGCCGACTCCCCCGCCGCTTCTGCAGCATCCGCTGCCGAGGCAACGACCGCCAGCGACCTCAACGGCAAGCGCGTGCTCGTGCTCTGCCAGGGCGGCGGTACCTCGGGCCTGCTCGCCAACGCACTGGCCAAGGCTGCCAAGGAGCGCGGCATCAATCTTGAGACCGCTGCCGAGGCATATGGCAACCACGTGGACATGCTCCCCGACTTTGACCTGGTCGTCCTGGCTCCGCAGGCCGCAAGCTACCTGGCCGACCTTCAGAAAGACTGCGAGCGCGTGGGCAACAAGTGCGTCGCCTGCCGCGGTAAGCAGTACATTGAGCTCTCCCAGAACGGCGACAAGTCTCTCGCCTTCGTCTCCGAGCAGCTTTCGAAGTAAGTAACGCCTAGGGCCAGCCGACCATCCAAGACCGGCTGGCCCTTCGATTTAGACGATTGGATCATCATGTCCGTTAACCCTGCTAGCGTCACCAACCCGCCTGCGCAGTTTCCCGAGGACTTTGTCTTTGGCGGCGCCACTGCTGCCTACCAGGTAGAGGGCGAGACCCGCACTCACGGTAAGGGCAAGGTTGCCTGGGACGACTTTCTGGAAGCCCAAGGTCGCTTCTCTCCCGATCCCGCCTCCGACTTCTACAACCAGTATCCGGTGGACCTGGAGCTGTGCGAGGAGTTTGGCATCAACGGTATTCGCCTCTCCATCGCCTGGAGCCGCATCTTCCCCAACGGCACCGGCGAAATCAACCCCGAGGGCGTCCAGTTCTACCACGATCTCTTCGCCGAGTGCCATAAGCACCATGTTGAGCCGTTCGTCACGCTGCATCACTTTGACACGCCGTTTCCCCTCTTTGAGAAGGGCGACTTCCTCAACCGCGAGACCATCGATGCCTTTGTGGACTTTGCCACCTTCTGCTTTAAGGAGTACGCCGACCAGGTGACCTACTGGTTCACCTTTAACGAGATCTGGGCCGACGCCTCCAACACCTACATCGAGGGTACCTTCCCCGGCGGCGTCAAAGCTCATCTGGCCGAGGCCTTCCAGTGCGAGCACAACATGATGCTCGCCCACGCCAAGGCCGTGCTGGCCTTCCACAACGGCGGTTTTAAGGGCAAGATCGGCGTCATTCAATCGCTGGAGTTTAAGTATCCGCTCAACGAGAACGACCCCGCCGACATCAAGGCCGCCAATAACGAGCACGTGCTGCAGAACCAGTTCTTGCTCGACGCCACCTTCCGCGGGGACTATGCTCCCGACACCCTCGAGTGCGCCAACCGCCTGGCTGCCGTCTCGGGCGGCGCCATCGAGATCCTGGACGATGATCTGGAAATCATGCGCGAGGCTGCGCTCTACAACGATTACCTGGGTGTCAACAACTACCAGTGCCGCTTCCTCAAGGCTTACGACGGCGAGAACGACCTGCACCACAACGGTACGGGCGAGAAAGGCACCGGCCGCTGGCGCGTTAAGGGTATTGGCGAGCATGTGAACAAGCCCGGCATCCCCACCACCGACTGGGACTGGATTATCTATCCCGAGGGCCTGTTCGATCTGCTCGTCTACATTAAGCAGCGCTACCCCAACTACAAGCAGATCTTCATCACCGAGAACGGCATGGGCTACAAGGACCCCTACAAGGACGGTTTTGTGGACGACCAGCCGCGCATCGACTACATCGAGCAGCACCTGCGCTGGTTGCTCAAGGCCATGGAGGTGGGTGTCAACGTGGGCGGCTACTTCCTGTGGAGCCTGCAGGACCAGTTCTCCTGGACCAACGGCTACAACAAGCGCTACGGCTTCTTCTACGTGGACTTTGAGACCCAGAAGCGCACGCCCAAGGCAAGCGCCTACTGGTACAAGCACGTGGCGCAGACCCGTCGTCTGGACTAGTGGCTTGCGACGGGCGGCATTGCCCCACTCACATAACTTGTCCCCATTTCTCAGCCGGGGGCGGCACGTCACACGGCGCGCCGCCCCCGGTCTTTTTTGTTTTTGAGCGGGTCGAGGTCCGTTTGTCTCAATCTGTAACATCTAGCCGAGTTTTTCGGTCCCACCTGTTACAGATTGAGACAAACGTGGAGGCCGGGCCGAAATATCTAAATCTGTAACACTTAACCCGGTTTTGGACGTCTAGTTGTTACAGATTTAGATAAACGTGCGAGCCAATCCCTTCAATCTAAATCTGTAACAACTAGCTTGTGTTTTCGCCCCTAGCTGTTACAGATCGAGACAAATAAAATAGACCGGGCTGACAATCTCAGCCGCATGCCCCCTTTTTGGCCGCATTCCACCGATCAGATAAAGATCGTCATATACAGAGGTAGATATATCCTATGCCCTTCAGCCCTGAGCTGTTTTGGGTGAAGAACTATCTCTTCTCCGACTCGTCGTTCGAATCGTCTGCCGAAATCGTCAAGCGAGATTGTTGAATACGATTTGGAAGATTTAACTTCAACAGGAGTGACCCGCGGTTTTCCAGCCGCGTCTTCAAAGCCGCGCGAAACAAGAAAATCAATTTCACGCGTTCTGGGCCGACTCCCCTCTGTTTTGGAAGGCTCCTGCCAGCTGTAATAAAAAAGCGAATGCCCCAGACTCTTAAGCTGCTGCGCCACGATGTTCTCGATTAGCATTCCTTTATTAATTGAAATTCTTCCAAATTGAATGTCTCTATGAACATCCATAAGGTCCGGACCATCATCAAACGCCAAGCTCACGAGCAATCCCGTGTCCGCCATATAGCATTTAAGCGAAGACGCGTCCTCGTGCAGGCGGTAACCCACGCTCGGATCACTGCATAAATAGCAACGGTTAATCAGTCGCGCATCCTCAAGCCAGATTAACGCCGACTCATATGTCTCAAAACGGGACCCCTTCTCCACGCTGTCAAATTTGAACCGTTTATTTGCCGCAGATAATTGACCCGGAATATCGTCATAAACCGCCCGCGCACGTCTAGCGTCCGAACCTCCAAACTTGGCAATGTCCTCCCTGTACAGTGCGATAATCTGCCGTTTAACCCTGTCGCATCCTCTAAAATCATTCTCTGCCACAAAGGAGTCGACCGACTGAGGCATACCACCGACAAGCATATACTCATCAAATAATCTCATGCACGTCGCATGAACGCCGTCCGGAAGCGCGGTCCGAGATTCGCGCGCTTTACGGATCTCTTCTGCATAAAGATCTTTTCCGGTCGCCCAAAGATACTCCTCAAAATCGAGGGGCTCGAGAGGGATTCTTTCTTCCTCTGACGGTATGACAATGCTATCGACATTCTTTTTGATGGAGACAAGAGAGCCTGTCTCGATGTAATCAAATCTGCCGTCTTCTACAAGATGCTTTATGTATTCGCGCGCGATGGGAAACCGCTGCACTTCATCAAAAATGACCAGCGACTCTCTCGGTTCGAGGGCCTTACCATACTGCAGCTGAAGCATGCGTAAAAAAAGATCGACATCTTCACGATGGTTCAGAAATATATCGAGCGTGGCTTTGCTAGCAGCCGAAAAGTCAATGTACAGATAATCCTTGTATTCATTTTGCGCGAAGCACTTGACGAGCGTCGTTTTGCCAACGCGTCTTGCACCCTCAATAAGCACCGCAGTGCGCCCTTGCGAGCGTTCTTTCCACTCCTGCAGACGATCATATGCCTTCCGTTTAAACATAATCTCACCTCAGCATAATTTACGTGCTAGTTTACAAAAATACCGACCTTCAGATATATCTAATAATACAAAAATACCGAGCTTTAAATGAGCTTATAGTTACAAAAATACCGACCATTGCAAAGGTCACAACAAACAATATCTCCGGCAACGCTCGCTAGCAAATGACCTGCGCGTGCTCCTCGATGGCGGCGCGATCCTCGGCGGCAATACCCGGCTCGCACACCACGGCGTCCAGGCTGTCCAGGCGGAAGAAGGTGTAGAAGTCGCGCTTGCCGATCTTGCTGGAGTCGGCGATCAGATAGCGCGAGTCCGCCTTGCTAAAGGCGAGCTGCTGGATACGGCCCTCGTCCATGTTGGACGTGGATACGTCACCGTCCAAGATACCGTTGGCGCCGATAAACGCCGCATCGATGCCCAGCGCACGTAGGGTATCCTCGGCCGTCGGCCCCACAAAAGCGGCAGTGCGGCGGCGGTACATACCGCCCACGAGGCACAGCTCGCAGTCCTCGCGCTCCTCGAGCAGGTTGAACACCGAAAGCGAATTGGTCACGATACGCAGGCGAAACGCCGGCAGCATCGAGGCCATCTGCTCAACCGTGGTGCCCGTGCCCAAAAAGATGGTCGAGCCCTCCTCGATAAGCTCCACAGCACGGCGCGCAATCTGCAGCTTTTCCTCGGCATGCTTAGTGCGCTTCTCGCTGTGCGAATACTCATGGCGCAACATAGCGTGGGGACGGCCCTGTGCACTGCGGGCTCCGCCATGCACGCGCTCGATCTCGCCTAGGCTCGCAAGTTCTTCGAGGTCGCGGCGAATCGTCATGTCCGAAACGCCCAGCGCATCCGAAATCTCTTTGACCGAGACCGTGCCCTGCTCCTCGAGCAGCTGGCGAACCTTATCCTGTCGCTCTGCCTTAATCACGATGAATCCTCGCCGTTCTTTGCGCGCATATCATTCAAACAGTAACGAACAAATTGTATCAGACTCGTACGCGTCAAAAATGAACGCCCGCACAGCTCCAATCATCACTTTTTTGAGAAAAATACCCCCAGCTTTAGTGGGGTGTAGTGATAATCTCGCCTGTTCGCGCTACAGTTTGTCGGAAATACCTCGATGTTAGGAACCAAATGATCACTTCCGAGCTTTTCGGCACCGCGCCGTGCGGTACCCCCGTTCATCGCTACACCCTCAACGGGCCCGAGATCTGCGTTCGCATTATGGACTATGGCGCCACCGTGCTGGGTATCGATGTGCCCGACATTCCCGGCAACGTGCGCGATGTGGTGCTGGGCTTCGATAAGCTCGAGGATTACTTTGACAACCCCGCCTGCTTTGGCGCGACCATCGGCCCCGTGGCAAACCGCACCGCGGGCGCCACGATCACCATCGACGGCACGGACTGGCATATGCCTGCCAACGAGGGCACCAACAACCTGCACAGCGATCTTGAGCACGGCCTGCATAAACGCGTGTGGGATGTTGAGCTCGACGAGGTCCATAACACCGTGCGCATGACCACCTCGCTTAAGGACGGCGAGCTGGGCCTGCCCGGCAACCGAACCTTTACAGCCGTGTTTACCGTTACGCGCACCGGCGTCTTCCGCATCGAGTATGGCTGCGAGAGCGACCGCGCCACCTACGTGTCCATGACCAACCACACGTACTTTAACCTTGCCGGTCATAACGCCGGCATGGACTGCGAACATTTCTTTGTCGCCAACGCCGCCCACTACCTGCCCATTGATGACCAGAACATTCCCACCGGCGAAATCGCTCCAGTCGAGGGCACGCCGTTTGACTTCCGCATGCTGCGCCCCGTCGCTCCCGGCATGGAGGCCGACGACCCGCAGATTAAGCAGGCCCGTGGCTATGATCACTGCCTGTGTATCGATGGCTATCAGTACGGCCGTAATCTGCGCCGCGCGATGCACGTCGAGGAGATGTGGACCGGCCGCGAGCTGGACTACTACACCACCGCCCCGGGCGTGCAGCTCTACACCGGCAATTGGTTGGGCGACGAGCACGCCAAGGACGATGCCAACTACGGCTGGGGCGCCGGCTTTGCCCTCGAGGCAGAGATGTACCCCGACACGCCGCACCAGCCGCTGTTCCCGCAGGGCATCGTGGGCCCGGGTCACCCCTACAGCAATGTGATCGAGTACCACTTTATGAGGCACTAAGCCCACAACGCAACATATCGCACAGCAGCGCCCGCCGGCACCACCGCCGACGGGCGTTTTTCTATCCAGTCGAACGCCCGCTCGTTCACGGCGTGGGTCGGCCTGACGCCCTCCGAGCACTCCAGCGGGGAGAGCGACCGCAGGGGCGCGATCACCAAGGCCGGCAACAAGCACCTGAGGAAGACGCTGGTCGAGGCCGCATGGCACTACATGACATGCTCGGGGCGGCCGAAGGACCTCGCCAAGGGCCAGGCCCCGGACCGGGGCGCCCGGAGGCATGCCGCCAAGGGCGTGCGGAGGCTGGTCGAGAGGCGGGAGGCGCTGCTCGCGCGCGGGGTCCACGGCAACAAGGCGAACGTGGCCACGGCGCGCGAGCTCGCCTGCTGGGTATGGGCGGTCGGCCTCATGGCCGAGGAGGCGTAGGGGGGGCGGTCCCCCGCACATAAGCCGATCACCCCGGAAGCGGTTT
>NZ_QRKJ01000002.1:70007-115256 GCF_003471905.1 Collinsella sp. AM16-21 | reverse complement strand
CCGCACATAAGCCAATCACCCCGGAAGCGGTTTGATCCGAAGCCGTTGAGGCGAACCTCAGGTCCCTTTTCTGCGAGCGCCCAGGGCGCCACACGCGTGCACAGACTGTCGGTTCGACGTAGAAGCCTCAGCCGTAGCAACGGATTGCCCGGCGAGAGATCGCCGCGGGCGGATATTAAACTGCAAAGACGAGCGTCGGTAAGACACGCCGAGGTCGCCGCGGACGGGTTGATATAGGGAGAGGGCCTGACCCCATATCGTTGGGGCCAGGCCCGATTTTGCCTCTTGACAATGTCCTGCTCATATTAAAAGGAACGTCCCCAAGTGCCAAGGGTGTCCCCAACGACTAGTTGAATGGGGTCGGGATTGGAGCTGGGGAGGTAGCGGATTTCTAGCTCTATGCCGAGTTCTTGCAGCTCTTTGAAGGTGGCGACGTCTGTGTCGTCTACGGCAACTGTGGGCGTCGCGGGACGCTTGCCCTCCCCTGCTTGCATGTGACCGATACTGATCTTGGTAATGGGCACACCGCCCTTGACCAGCGCGAGCGTATCCGCGGGCGACGCCACCATGATGAGAATCCATTGGCGCGGCGTTGCGGTATGAATGATGTCGATGGTCCTTTGCACCGAGAAAAACCGCGTCCACACGCCCTCGGGCGCCGCGACCCTCATAGGCGCCCACTTGCGCGAATCCGCCGCAATCTCGTCGTTGACGATTAGGACGAGGTTGGAACCCATAGCCTCGTTCCACAGCTCAACGTCTTGCCCGTAAATAAACCGGTCATCGATACGCGTGAGAAGGATCTTGGGTTGAGCCATGGCAGTCCCATTCTGTTTGAGACTCGTAAGAGCGAGACATCACGTCTCCAATATTAGTGCATTTAAAGTGAGAAAAGCCGTCAGAACACTTGCGCGGATGTGTGATGTCCCGTATCATAGATAGCCGTTGACGCCTCAGTTGCGTCATCATATGGCCGCCAGCGTAGCTCAGTTGGTAGAGCACCGCTCTCGTAAAGCGGGGGTCACCGGTTCGAGCCCGGTCGCTGGCTCCATTACACAAGATAGCCGCCTTCGGGCGGCTTTTTTGTTGCCGATTTTGAGTGCGTGCGCGCCAATCCAAACATAGCCACGTCAACAGCGGCCCACTCGGTGGACTTCGGGTTTAATGCTTAGGGGCGGGGATTTACCAAAGTGAAATCTTAATGAAAAGAAACCCAGCTGCAACAATTGCCATGGTGAGGGCTCAAATTGGCCATATAGATCTAAAATAGTCACAATATACAAATGTCGAGAGATATTGACGATATAGATGAAAAGAACTAAGGGTTTTCTTTTGTTGGTAATGATGCTGCTCGGACTGTTCTGCCTGAGTGGCCCTTCTTGGGCCGAGGCTGCCTGTCCTGAAGGTGAGCCTCAGCAGTCTTATACGGGCAGCCTGCTGATAACTGCTAAGGAGGGCGATGCCGACTCTCAGTCTGGGGTAAATCCCCTTGCCACTTTTGAGGGGGACGGCGGAACGGTCAAGCTTGACCATATTGGTAGCGGGATTTTGAGGTGGCAAGTTCTTCCGGACAAAATTGCGAACGATCCCTTCTCTTTTGCTGGAACGATTTATCTATACAAGGTTGTGAGCGGAAAACAAAAATACGTCGATTGCTATCCGACAAACGGGTCTGGAATTGCATTCACCGGCATTTCGGGGCAGATTGATACACATGTACGAAAGGGAACCTAAGTGGTGCGTTGGGTTGGAGCTGCTGCAGGTCCGATATGGATTGCGGTCTTGCGCCCCGATGTCCAAATAGGTTTCTCTCTCTAGACGGGAAGTTGCTCATGGACGCCATATATGACGGAGATGACTGGGTCGATCATTATACTTGGCGCCTGGTCGGCTCGAACGACAATGGGGATGTGGTGTTTGATGGACTATGTCCAAAGCATCTCCATCCTTTTGTCTCGTCGTTAATTGAGAGTTCCGCTCGTGTTGCCCCCTACAGCTCGGCATCGCTTCATGATACGGACGTTTTGAAGACCATAAGGGAATCAATTGACGATGGCACGATGAGCGGCCCGCTGTTTTCTCGGCTTGTGGGGCTAGATGAGATTGGCTCGAAACGACTGCTTGCGGGCGAAAAAGTGGAACTCACTTATCGGTCGATGATTTCAATCCTGCGGCTAGCCGATGTTCTTCGCAAATAAATGAGGCTTCCCTATTCAAAAACAGAAAACCCCGCCAAACGTGATTTCCCTAGGGAAAACCCGTTTGGCGGGGTCCTAGCGTGATTTCCCTAGGGGAATCACGCCATCAGACGAACAGCTCAGCCAAGCAGCTCGCTACTCTTCCCAGTAAGCATCTGCAAGCAGCTTAAAGCAAATCTTCTTGACCGGCTGTGCGCCATCGCCCGGGAACTCGAGCGTGGGCATGTGGGGCTCGCCGGCAACGAACAGTGCAAACTTATCGTCGGCAAGATCGCCGGCGATCGAAGCGTCGGAATCGACCAGATCGTAGTCGTCCTTCTCGTCAAACTCCTGAACCAGCGTCAGGCTGCCCGTGGCGACCTTAAAGGCCTCGCGACCCTCGACGTCGATCTGCAGGTCGTGATAGCGCTGATGCGTCTCATAGTGAGCCTCGGCCTCGGGACGCGTCGTGGGAGACATGACGTTCGCAAAGACCTTCTCACCCAAAATCGGATGGCTGCCGACCTCGAGCTGTGCCGGGTCGTTCTCCTCGAGCCAGTCGATCAGCACGTCGAGGCCCTTGAGCATTCCGCGGTACTCCTCGATATCGCCCAATGCACCGTAAATCATCTAAATCCCCTCTCGGATCGCTTCTTTGGCGGCTAATCGGCAAACGCGTTACCGATGCTGTTGCCACCCACATACGCCTCGACCAGGGTAAGGTCGGGATTGAACACGACAAACTCGGCGTCGCGCCCCAGCATAATGCTACCGCACTTGTCGTCGACATGAGCTAGCAAGCAATGCCGGGGCCGACGCCCAGGCTTTTACAGCTCGGTCACGACAACGCCGTTGTAGACCTCGTCCCAACGATCCATGACCAGATGGCCGGTCATGGGATCCATGGCATTGAGCTTGCCGCAGGTGTTGGCGGTACGCAGCACCGTCTCGTCATCCGCGCCAGCAGCAATCGCATGCGCGAAGCCGGCAATGGTCGAATCGCCAGAGCCCGTAGCGTTAACGGCGGGGATATCGGGGGTCTTGGCGCGGAATGCACGGCCATTATGGAAGCCCACGGAGCCGGCAGCGCCCATGGACACGACGACCCAGGGGATATCGGAGAAGCGGGCATCAGAGGCGAGCGCGGCGCGGAGCTCGTCCACATCGTCGGTGGTAAAGCTCGTGCCCAGAAGGCCGTTAATCTCGGTCAGGTTAGGCTTGACCAGCTCGGGCTTAATTTCGGACTTAAGGGCGGCCTCGAGCGAAGCACCCGAGGTATCGAGCAGCACCTTGGCGCCGGCGTTCTCGGCAATACCCGTGATCTTGGCGTAGTAGCCCGCCTCGACACCACGGGGCAGCGAACCCGAGATGGTAACGACAGCGGCCTTGCTCGCAAGCTCGGCGAACTTGGCGGTAAAGGCATCGAGCTCCTCGGGGGCAATCGTCGGGCCGCTCTCGAGTAGCTCGGTCTGGTTGCCGGCGTGGAGGATGTTAAGGCAAATGCGAGTCTCGCCCTTGATGGGTACAAAATCATTCTTAATGCCGTTGGCATCCATGAGCTCGGCCATGTAGGCGCCCATGTGGCCGCCGAGCAAACCGGTTGCCACAACGTCGTCGCCCAGCTGGCCCAGTACACGGGCCACGTTGAGACCCTTGCCGCCGGCGGTCTTTTCGGGCGTCACACGGTTAACGTCGTCGATAATGAGCTCATCGAGCTGATAGCGTGTATCGACGGACGGGTTCATCGTAACGGTGAGGATCATTTTTAGCTCCTTATCTCGCAGGCTCCTTGTGCCTCGCGATACGAGTCGACAAAACGGAATTACAGAATCTCAATCGTGAACGAGCGAACGACGGTCTCCTTGGGCTTGGCGACAAGGCAGCCACGCTTATGCTCAAGCACGTCGTCCTCATCGGAGCAGGTCGAAAGGCCGCCCCAGGGCTCAACTGCCACAAAATCGCCCTCGGGCTTGCTCCATACAATGAGATACGGGAAGCCCTCAAAGCTCAGGCGGACGCCCTTGTCCTCGCCCTTCTTGGAAAGCGTGACCTGACGGCTCTCGAGCACGTCAAAGATGGTCTCCGCAAAATCGAAGAGCTCATGCGACAGAGGCAGCGTCTTTCCCACCATGGGGTTCTTGGAGCGGTTGGTCACGTCAATCAAGCCAGTCGAGGGGACGGCAGTGCAAAGCTCCGCCGCCTCGTCCTTCTCGAAGCGTAGCTCGTAGTCCGTATAGGCCTCGCCCTCGTCGAGCGGGCACCTAAAGCCGGGGTGTCCACCGATAAAGAACGGCATGTCCTCGGTGCCCTCGTTGGTCACCTCATAGGAGACGCGCACGGCAGCGTCCTCGAGCGTATAGCGGGCGACGAGCTTAAACGGATACGGATAATCGCTCAGCAATGCAGCGTTATCCTCGGATGCCAGACACACAGCCAGCTCGTTCGTGCTTTGGCTCAGCAGTTTCCACTCCTGCTTACGCGCAAACCCGTGGCGGGCGAGCTTCACATGATGCCCAGCGAACGTCATGGCGCTGCCGTCGCGCAGACCTCCGCAAATCGGGAAGCAGACCGGCGCCTGACCGGACCATACTGCGGGGTCGCCCTGCCACAAATACTCGCGACCGTCGGCCTCAATCGAGGTAAACGAGCCGCCGGCAGTGGAAACCTTAATAGAAATCGAATCGTTGGAAAGAGCGTATTCCATTACCCATCCTTTCGAACAACTGCTTTATTTCACGCAAGCGCCCGTTTCAATCCTAACCATAGAACAAACCCGCACGCTCATCGATGCGTCCGGTATCCCGGTCATGTAACGGGGTACCATACAGACATTGATGCAATTACAGCTGAAAGGCCTTCTTATGCGAACCATCATTCTTTATGCCTCACGCCACCACGGCAATACGAAAAAGCTCGTGGACGCCATCGTCGAGGCGCACCCCGAAATCGATACCCTCGACGTGAAAACGCTCGGCAAAAACGAGTATCCCAACCTGCACGAATACCATCTGATTGGTGTCGCCACGGGCATCTATTACTCCGAGATCGACAAGGACATGGCACGCGTGCTCACTAACGTGCTGCAGCCGCAGGACAAGGTGTTTGGCCTTATGACCTACGGTGGCAAAAACAAGTGGTACGGCAAGGATATCGATGGCATCTGCCGCATGAGGCAGGCCATCTTTATGGGTGTCTACGGCTGCCCCGGCTTTGATACGTGGGGGCCGTTCAAACTCACCGGCGGGGTCCAAAAGGGGCACCCGACCGCTGAGGAAATTAAGGGTGCCGTCGACTTCTTCGACAAGATCGAAGACGAGTATGGAGACATCATCGTCGAAGAGTACGCCAAGCGCGAGAAGCGTCTAGCCTACGAAAAGGAGCATCCTGCAGGAGGCCTGGTGGCCGGCGTTAAGCGCACGGCAAAGAAGATCGCTAACAAGCTGTAACTGTAAAGGTGCTTTTGAGCGTTTAACCCATACGGCGGGTCCGAGCAGATTCGGGCCCGCCGTCTTTTTCTTTCGTTACTCGGTAAAGGCGTTGCCGACGCTCTGGCCGCCAACATACGTCTCGACGAGGGTGAGCTCATGGTCGAACACGACAAAGTCGGCGTCGCGACCCGGCATGATGCTGCCGCACTTATCCTCGATGTGCGCGGAGCGTGCCGGCACCTCGGTTGCCATGCGAATGGCGATATCGGCGCTGGCGATGCCCCAGTCGACGATGTTCTTGACGCCCTGGGCAAGCGTGAGCACCGAACCGGCAATGCTCTTGCCATCGGCGAGCCAGCACAGGTTGTCCTTCATGATGACGTCCATGCCGCCGCTGGTGTAGCTGCCCTCGGGCATGCCGCCGCAGCCCAGGCAGTCGGTGATGAGTACCGTGTGCTGCCAGCCCTTGGCCTGCAGCAGCGCCTTGATGGCGGCAGGGTTTACGTGCTTGCCGTCACAGATGATCTCGGCGTAGGTCTCGGACGTGGACATAGCAGCACCCACGACACCGGGCTCACGGTGATGCAGCCCGCGCTGGCCGTTATAGGTATGCGTAAAGCAGCTGGCACCGGCGTTGATGGCGGCGATGCACTCATCGTAGGTGGCGTCAGAGTGACCGATGCTGGTCACCACACCCTTGGCGTTCAGAGCAGCCGCATAAGCAGCGGCACCGTCGCGCTCGGCCGCCATGGCGCTCTTAACGATGCGACCGCCCGCAGCCTCCTGCCACTGATCAAAGACCTCCTCGGAGGGATCGATAAGATAAGCGGGGTTCTGCGCGCCCACGTGCTTCATGGTAAAGAAGGGGCCCTCCAGGTAGATGCCCTGAATGCGAGCACCGCAGAAGTCGGGGCCGCGACCCTCGTCCGCCTGAGCGATGGCGGCGCAGGCGTCCTTGATCTGCTCGACGCCATCGGTGAACGTCGTGGGTAGCCAGCTGGTGGTACCGCGACGGGCGAGCTCAGTCGAGCTGATATCGATACCCTCGGGGTCGTTATCGGTAGTTGAGTGGTTGTAGAAGCCATGGATGTGGGTATCGACCATACCCGGTGCGATCCACGATCCCGTGTAGTCCTTGATCTCGCAAGAGGGCTCGTCGGCCTGCCAGGCGCCAAAGACGCCATCCTCGACCATAAGATAGCCGCCCAGCTGCGGACCTGCCGGCAAGAAGAACTTGTCAGCCTTAATTGCGTACGTGCTCATATGCACTCCTTGCTTCTAAAGCAGTTGACTGTGGTGATGCTTATACCCGGTCCAAGTGAAAACAAAAAGCGCCCGCCCGCCGTTATGAGCGGACGGGCGCCCTTACAGGGGGGACGCGATTAAGCGGTGAAGGGGTGAATCGTCACGCCCTTAACCACGCGGTTGACCGTGCCGGTGGGGCTCGGCGTATCGGGCGTGTTGCCCACGCGCACGGAGTTGAGCAGGCTGATGGCCTGGGCAAACATCACGAACGGCAGGGCAAGGTAGCCCTCGGGGAGTACCTCATAGCCCTTAAAGGTGAAGGACTCGCCCTCGTAGACGGTAGCGCCATCCTGCTGAACGGCAACGGTGTGCTGAGCGATCTCGTCGCCACCGATCTCGTTGAGGATGTCGATATCGTACTGACGGGTGTAGGCATCGTTGTTGACGAACACGAACACGAGGGTCTTGTCGTCGACGAAGGACTTGGGTCCGTGACGATAGCCCATAGAGGTGTCGTAGGAAGTAGCGACCAGACCGTGAGCGAGCTCGAGGATCTTGAGCTGGCTCTCCTGGGCAAGGCCACCGAAGGAGCCGGAACCCAAGTAGGTCACGCGGTTGAAGTCGCCAGCCAGGTAATCGGCAACCTCGGACTCGCGAGCGATGACCTCCTCGCCCATCTTGGCGATGGTCTCGACCCACTCGGCCTTCTGCTCGTCGGAAGCCTCGTCAAAGATGAGGGTAGAGAGCAGGGTCATGCAGGTGTAGGAACCGGTCATGGCGAAGCCCTTGTCGTTGGCGCGCGGGATGAGCAGCGTCAGCGCATTGGGGTCATCAGCGGACTCGACAGCGAGCTTGCCCTCGG
The DNA here is from genome assembly GCF_003471905.1 of Collinsella sp. AM16-21. Lineage (NCBI taxonomy): Bacteria > Bacillati > Actinomycetota > Coriobacteriia > Coriobacteriales > Coriobacteriaceae > Collinsella > Collinsella sp. AM16-21. Next base: position 107,544 of record NZ_QRKJ01000002.1, on the reverse strand, counting down.
GAGCGCAGGTGATGTTGAGGAACTTGACGTTGTGGACGAGCTCCTTGGCAACGGCGACGGCGGCAAGGCTCTCGGGGCTGTTGCCAGAGCGGGCAAAGGAAACCACGAGCGTGGGATCCTCGGCGCGCAGGAAGTCGCGCGGGGCGCTCACGATATCGGTCGTGGCGATGGGCTTAAAGTCGTAGAGATCAGTGTTGCCAGCGTGACGCAGGTACGGGGCGCAGGTATCGCCAACATAGTCGGACGTACCGGCACCGGTGAAGACAACGGACAGACGGCCCTCGCCCATAGCGCGAGCCTCAGCCAGAAAGGCCTCGATGGCCTCTTTGTTCTCGCGGTAGATGTTGAGCGTATCACGCCAAAGCTCGGGCTGCTGGGCAATCTCGGCCGTGGTGATCTGGGCGCCGAGCTCAGTGAGCTCCTCGACACTCTTCTCGAACATTTCTAATACCTCTCTCTAGAAGTAATCCTCTGACGTGCAATTATACACTTCAGTTGGTTATCTGGTAGTAACCAGTTGACTGCAAAGAATCAACACAACGAAACAAGTGCATCATTAATCGTTGCGCTGGTGATAAACCTTGTACTTAAACTGGTCGGCACGAGCAACCGAGAGCGTATACTCCACAACCTCGTTTGACTCGTTATACGTAGTCCTGACCAAATCGAGCACTGGCGAGCCCTCGACGATTCCCAAAAGGTGAGCGTCGGTGGGACGGGCTATGCTCGCATAGAACTCCTCTTCGGCCACGCGTATCTTTTGTTGGAAATCTTGCTCAATCACATCGTAGAGCGGTTTACGCTCCAAGAGCGGACGCTTGAGCGACAAGAACTTACGCACCGGCAGATAGCTGCGCTCGACCATCATGGGCATGTTGTCGGCGGAACGAAGGCGCTTGAGCTTAAAGATACGGTCGCCGATGCGGCACCCCATATGCTCGGCCAGATTCTTATCGGCCTCCATCTCGCAAAAATCGAGAATCGTGGTCTCTGGTTCGCGACCCATCGCACGCATCTGCTCGGTAAAGCTGTAGGACTGCGTAAGATTGGTTACCTTTGCCGAACGGTCGGTCACAAAGGTGCCGCGACCGTGCTGCCGAACCACCAGCCCCAAGCGTTCCAACTCCTGCAGGGCCAGGCGCACTGTGGTGCGCGAGAGACCATAGCGCTCCGATAATTCGCGCTCGGAAGGAATCATGTCACCGGCATGATATTCATGGTCAATCTTTTCGGTCAGAATATCGACCAGCTGATCGTATAGGGGCTGTTTGCGCACTCCGATCGCCATCCTATCCTCCCTTTTGCTCGAATTCGGCTAACTACCTAGGGTGTTAAGCATTATCAGTCCGCAACACCCGAATCATCAAGAAAACAAAAGCCGCGCGCTCTTTCGAGCACGCGGCTTTTAACATACACATGGCTTAAGGGGTCGGGGTGTGAGCCGCGTAGGGACACACCCCTCAAGCTAGAGCCTTACCAGATGCTCGGCCAGAGACCAAGCGGGCCAGCGCCCAGGATGCCCAGGACGAAGAGCAGCAGAATGCCCTTGGTCGGGGTCCAGCTGTGCTTAGCGAACATGTAGTAAAGCAGCAGCGTAAGCATAAGCGGGACGAGCTTCGGGACGATGGTGTTGAGGGTGTCGGCAACGGAGAAGTTGACCGGATCCTCGGTGACGGTACCGTAGGTAACGGACTCCATGCCGTTGCCCAGATCGGTGACGCCGCACTCGACAGCGTTGCCGTCGGCATCGGAAGCGGTGAGGGCGTTGCCGTCCTCATCGGTCATGGCGATGGTACCGGCCTCAGCGGTCTCGGTATCGATGCCCTCCATACCGGTGAAGTTCTCGGCCTCCTTCTCGGAGACGATCACGGTATTGGCGGAGAGGCCACGGGTGGTGCCGTTGGGGATCTGGAGGTTGATCTGGGTGCCACCCATGGTGACGACCAGGCAACCGACGACGAAGACGCCCATGATGGAAGCGGCACGCGTGAAGGCCTGCATGTTGGCAGTCAGAGCGTCAATAGCGCTGGTGCCAAGCTTGTAGGACCAGTTCATGAGCCAGAAGCGCAGAGCGAACTGGACGACGTTGAAGATCACCAGGAAGATGATCGGCGCAGCGGCGTTGCCGTTGATGGCCATGTTGGAGGTGATGCCGGCCGTGATAGGCACGAGCGTCAGCCAGAACAGGGCGTCACCGATACCACCGAGCGGGCCCATTGCGGCGACGCGGACGGCGCGGATCGTGGGGATGTCAACCTTGTTCTGCTCGAGCGAAAGCACGATACCCATAACAAAGGTGACGAGGAACGGGTGGGTGTTGAAGAACTCCAGGTTGTGGCTCATGGAAGCCGCGAGGTCGTTCTTGTTGGTGTGGATCTTCTCCAGACCGGGGATGATGGAGTAGAGCCAGCCAGCGGCCTGCATGCGCTCGTAGTTGAACGATGCCTGCAGGAAGCAGGAGCGCCAAGCCATCTTGTTGAGGGTCTTCTGGTCGAGCTGCGGAGCAGGAGTGAGATCCTCGTAGTGCTCCGGGATCACATACTCATTAGATGCCATCTTCGAAGTCACCTCCGTCAGAAACAGCTGCACCCTTCAGCTCGGTCTGCTGCTGGAAGTCCCAGAAAGCGATGCCGAAGCCGATGAGAGCGAGGATGAGCAGGGCAGGGGTTGCCAGAGAATCGTTGGCAACGGTGATGAGCGCGAGGCCAAAGCCCATGAGGAAGAAGCCCCACATATCGCGGTTCATCATAACCTTGAGCAGGACGGCGAAGCCGACGAAGCGCATCATGCCGCCTGCAGCGGAGAGACCGGTCTGCAGCCAAGTCGGGATGGCGGAAGCGATGGTCTGACCGATGGTAGCGCCAGCGATGAAGAACAGGGTGACGACGACAGCGAAGATCAGGCCGAGCAGAGCCATGGCGAAGTAGTTCAGACGCTCGATACCCTTGGTGTCAGCGTTGTGAGCCATGTTGTCCGCGGAGGACATGAGCGGCGACATAAGCGTGAAGACCAGGGTAACGCCGAGCTGACCAAGCAGAGCGAACGGAATGGCAAGACCGACTGCCGCGTTGGGCTCAAGGCCCGTAGCGATAGCGAGAATGGCTGCCATGATGCCGCCGATAACAGCGTTAGGCGGCTGAGCACCTCCGATCGGCATGTTGCCGATCGTCATGAGCTGATAAGTACCACCCACGAGAAGACCGGTGTTGAGGTCGCCAAGGATAAGACCGATGACGGCGCCGGTGACGATGGGCTGATAGAGAGACTCGAGGAAGTTAAACTGGTCGATTGCCGCGACGAACGTGACGATGAAGACCAGAGCGACCTGGAAGATCGTGTATTCCATCTTGCTCCTCCTTTCAAAATGTATGTACGCACTTTGGATTTCACGTACAGAATGTCAGGGTTTCACTCCTGACAACGTGGATCACGAGGATTACGAGAAGAGCTTGCTCGTGTCCTCAACAGGCGTGCTCGGAACGCGCCTGATCTCCAACTCCACCCCCAATTCCTGCAGCTCTTTAAACGCAGCGACATCCTCGTCGTTAACTGCGACGGAGGTGGCGACTTGGCGCTTTCCTTCCGACATGTGCATGTTGCCGATGTTTACCTTCTTTATAGGCACACCGCCCTTGACGAGCGTAAGCACGTCTTCCGGTGTTTCGGCCACGATGAAGATCTTCTGGCGCGGGCTCGCCTTGCCGATGACGTCGATGGTCTTCTGCAGGGAGAAGAAACGCGTAGCGACGCCGGTGGGAGCGGCCATCTTCATGAGGTTCTGACGCATGGTGTTGGTCGACACGTCGTCGTTGGCGACGAGGATGAGGTTGGAGCCCAGGGTGGAGTTCCACTGGGTAGCGACCTGACCATGGACCAGTCGGTTATCGATGCGGGTAAGAAGAATGTTGGGTTCTGCCATGTTGATCAGCTTCCTTTCGTTATTTGCTGACGACAGTTACTTGATCTCCTGAATCGCGTAACGCGAAACATCTACGACGGCTCCGGATCGGACTTTGATCTGGACCTTTTCGCCTTCGATGCCTTTGACGGTTCCGTAGATACCGCCGGCGAAAAGAACCTCCTGACCCGGCTTGAGCTCGGTGTGCAGCTCCTTGAAGTACTTCTGCTTCTTCTTCATGTTGATTTGCGACCAGATGGTGTAAATCAAGCCCATGATGACAAGCAGGCCCAAAAGAGCGACCGAAGAGCTCAGGACGTTGGCTCCGAAATCGGCCATTAGATGCCGTCCTCGTCGCCGAAGATATCCTCTTCCTCGGCACCAGCGACGGAAGCGACCGTCTGGGCGGTGATGCCCGTCTGGCCAACGGTCACGGCCTGCTCGCCAAGCTCGGCGAGCGTGGCGTTGCCGCGGAGGAACAGAAGCTCAATAACCATGGGAAGGTTAGTTCCAGTCAGAATCTCGACGTTGTCGACATCCTGGGCAATCATCATTGCCTGGTTGAACGGGGTACCACCAAGCAGGTCGGTAAAGACGAGCACGCCATCGCACTCCTCGCGCATGGCGGTAATAGCGGCGCGGAGATCCTCACCGTAGGAAGCAGCCTGGTCGCCCTCAAAAGGAACGACGGTAAAAGCGGGCTGATCACCAGCGACCATAGCGATAGCGCTTGCGATGCCGGGTGCGAACTGTCCATGACCGGTAAGAATAAAGCCAACCATTCAAATTTCCCTTCCGAAGGTGTGTACGATCTGAGTCCGATAGTTTTCGGAAGCCAGCGGGCGGGTGCCCTTAAAGCTTCTTGGAAAGCGTTCTTTGAAGACCAGTGGTTTCTCAACTGGTAGTAACCACGTGACGTGTTGTTGTCACTATATCACCACAGAAGAGGTTGCTTTCGTTGATTCATACAGTAAAACGTTTTTGCACCGTTCACGGCGGAAAATCGACCGTTTACCGCTCATTAACACTTCTACCTGCGATTTTGAAACCGTTTCGAAATGATTTGACGAAAGATCGGAACTTTTTTCGTGTCTAAACAACGCAGGGTGGCTAAAAATGGCGTGTAGAAAAAATGCAGGTCATTGTGAAGATTTGTGAATTGGTCTTTTTGACTTAATACCAGTTAGAACCAGTTTCGATATTATCGGTGAACGGTAGTTTTTGACCGTTCACCGGTTATTTGCAATCGTTTACGGCCGTTTTCCAGGATGAATTGAGGATACCCGATGAAGCACTTGCACGGGCGCAAGTCCTATCCTAGTGGTTTCGGTAACAAAATGCCCGCTAGAACTTTGTCGTTCTAGCGGGCTTAATCAGGTAGATCGGTTAGCGCGCAGTAGTGCAGACAGATCTTACGCAAACAGGCCGTAGATGCTGATGTTGGCCTTGGCATAGAGGCCGTTAGCATACTCGGTCCACTTGGAGCTAGCGCTTGAGGCCTGCGAGGAATACTGCTGGTAGGCGGTGTAATAGGCGGTCATGGCCTGCTTATAGGTGGCACTTTCGGCGGTAAAGGCATCGTTAGCGAAGGCCTTAGCGTAGGTGCTGTTCTCGTCCTTCCAGGTGCCCTTCGAGCTATCCCACTCGTCACCGGCAAGGTTGATGATGTAATCGGCGTAATCCTTGCTCGCGGTGTCCTCGTTGCCGTCAGAAGGCTCAGTCGGAGCGGTCGGCATGCTCGCGGAAGCATCGCCCACCTTCTTCTTGTAGAGCTTCTGCAGCGTCGCGGACTGGCGGACGATCCGCTTGGCCTGGTCCTTGGACACGCCATACTGCTTGGCCATGGTGTCGTAGTCCGAGGTGCCGATAGAATCCTCGGCGTACTTCTTCATCTCCTTAGAAGAGACGGTAATGCCCTCGTCCTCGGCAGCATCGAGCAGAATCTTGTTGCGCACGTAGGACAGGATGACGTCGGCAGAGGGGGCGGTGTAGTTGCCGTTGCTATCCTTGACGGTATCGAGGCTGTACTGGCTCTCGATGGCCTCGCGCGCGGTGATGTCGCTCTTCTTGCCGTTATAGCTATAACTTGCCACGGTCGAATCGAGCTGGTCCTCGGTGAGGGTAGCCGAGCCGACACCCTTGCCGCCAAAGCCGCCATTGCCAATAAAGAAGCCGACCACCGCAGCGATCACGACTGCAACCACGAAGGCGGCGATCATCGTCTTCTTGTGCTTGGATGCATGGTCGTCTTCGTCGGAGTCGTCGTCCTCGTCCTGCTCCTCGGGCATGAGGTTCTCGTCGGCGGCATCCGCAGCGATCTTTGCCTCCAGGCGAGCATCCTCCTCCTCGGCCGTCGTGCCGGCGGCAATGTGCTCGGCAGACGTGCCGACGACCAGGTCGATCTTCTCGTCCTCGTCACCGTCGGGGCCTTCGCCGCGCTCGATGATCTGGATGCCGTCGATCTCGTCCTTCTCGTCCTTCTTTTGAATCAGACCCATATCAATTACTCCTTGTTAGGAAACATAGTCCCCAATAGAATACGCCCGACGAGGCGCCGGGCGTATTGATTCTTAGGTTATACGCAAACACTTAAGTACTATTTAGGCGTTTGCAGCGTGCATACCTTAGACCAGGTGCGCGATAACGGCATCGGCAAAGGCCTGCGTGCCCACGGCGCCCTCAACGGAGCCGGTCTGGGCACGACGCACGTCGCCGGTAACCTGCTCGCCCTCGTCGAGCGTGGCAGAGACGGCGGCGCGAATGCGGTTGGCCGCATCGTTCTCGCCCAGGTGGTCGAGCATCATCGCAGCAGAGAGGATCTCGGCCGTGGGGTTGGCGATATCCTGGCCAGCGATATCGGGTGCCGAACCGTGCGTTGCCTCAAAAATGGCGCAGTCGGCACCGATGTTGGAGCCGGGCGCCATGCCAAGACCGCCCACCAGGCCGGCGCACAGGTCGCTCACGATGTCGCCGTACAGGTTTGGCAGCACCAGGACATCGAAGTCGTTGGGGTTCTGGACCAGGCCCATGCAGGTGGCGTCAACGATCTTGTCGTTGAACTCGATATCGGGATAGCTGGCGGCCACCTCGCGCGCCACGCGCAGGAACAGGCCGTCGGTCGCCTTCATGATATTGGCCTTGTGCACGGCCGTCACCTTTTTGCGGCCGCAGCGGCGGGCATACTCAAAGGCGTACTCCACAATACGGCGGCTCTTGGCGATAGAGATGGGCTTGATCGAGATGGCGGAATCGGCGGCAAAGGTCTTCTGACCCGAGCGCTCGACGAGCTGTGAAAGCTCCTCGACCTCGGCTGCGCCCTCGTCGAACTCGATGCCGGCATAGAGGTCCTCGGTGTTCTCGCGCACGATGACCAGGTCGACGTCGCGGAAACGCGAGCCGTCGCCCGGCTGCGACAGACAGGGACGCACGCAGGCATACAGGTCAAAGTGCTTGCGCAGGGCCACGTTAACGCTGCGGAAGCCCGTGCCGACCGGCGTAGTGATGGGGCCCTTGATGGCAACCTTGGTCTCGGCGACCGCGTCGAGCACGTGCTGGGGCAGCGGCGTGCCAAACTCGTCCATGACGCCGGCGCCGGCCTCCTGGACGTTCCAGTTGATCTGGACACCGGTGGCCTCGACCACGCGGCGCATGGCCTGCGTAATCTCGGGACCGATACCGTCACCGGGAATCAGGACTACATCGTGCGCCATAATCTGTTACTCCTCGTCTTCGGCGTCGTCAGATTTTTTAACGCTAGCACGCTTCTTCTTTTTGGAGAGATCCAGGCCAAAACGTTTAACAAGCATTTCGCAAATCTCGCTCGAACGGGCCTTGAGATAGCTGCCCTTACCGTTCTCGGCATCGAACTTAAGGCGCAGCGCAAGCTTCTCGGCAACCTCGGCGTCGATTTCGCCCTGGCAAAACTCGTACAGGCAACCGAGCATGTCGCGATACTCAAGGTCGCCGTGGTAGCACTGGATGGCCTCGTCTAGGATGGGCCAAGCCTCGCACGAACGCTCGACACTTGTGGCACCCCACACGCACAGCAGGCGGAAGGCGGCATAGCGCAGCGTGGAGGAGATCTCGTCGAACAGTGCGGTCTCGGCGCCCTCAAAGGCATCGCCCAGCTGCTCGGGACAGGTGGTGGCGAGCGCCGTCAGAGCATCGAGGGCCTCCCAGCGGGTCTGCGCCTCGGGGCGGTCGAGCGCCTCGATCAGCGCGGGTACGCAGGGCTCGACGCGCTGCGGATCGCGCTCGGCAAGCAGGTGCAGCACGCGGGCGGCAAACTGGCGGATGCGGCGCGTGGGGCAGCCGAGCTCCTGGACCAGGCGATCGACGGCGTTCTCGTTCTCCTCTGCCAGCTGGAGCTGTGCCAGCTCCTCGTCGGTGAGCTGTTCGTCTTTGTTTTCTGCCATAGTTACCTCTTCTTACTATTTCTTAGCGTGCTTGCCAGCACCCTTGCTGTCATCGGTGACCGAGATGAGCTGTCGGTCGGCCGCGCCATTGCGACGTGCGCGGCGGCGCTCCTCGGCGTCGCCCGCGTCGGCGGCGGCGCGATGAGCCTTGTTGACGTTAAAGACCTCGTCGTGCTTGCGCCACGGACCGACGGACTCGCCAAAGCTCATCTTAAGGCCTGCGATAAAGCCGCCGAGCCAGCCGATCGGCGCAAACTGCACCAGCGGGAACAGCGAGAACACCCAGGTCAGCAGGACGACTGCCGCCGCACCCGCAAAGTTGGCAATCCAGTAGTCGCGCTTGGTGATCACGCGCTTTTCGCAGGCCCACTGGCCGCACAAAAAGCCGATGTAGATCGCAAAGAGAAAGAGCACCAGCGCAAGCACCACGAACGTCCAGCTCATAGGCGCTACTCCCCGTGATGGTGGCCGCAGCAGCACTCGTGGCCGTCGTCATGGCCGTGGCCACCGCAGCACTCGTGGTCCTCGCCGTGGTGATGGCCACAACCGCACTCATGGTCCTCGCCGTGCTCGCCGCAACCGCAACCTTCCTCGTGAGCGCCATGCTCCTCGGGACGATACTGCGACCAGTCCAGACCGGCGGCGATGGCATCGGCCTCCTCCTTATAGAGGACCGTGATGGCCTGGGTGCCCAGCTTGGCGCCACCGATAGCGTCGAGCATGTCGTAGAGCGTAAAGGCCACGTCGGCGCCGGGAAGCGCGAGCTCGCGGTCATCGGCGTAGGCGAGCGCCAGACGCAGGTCCTTAATGAAGTGCTCGACCATAAAGCCGGGCTTGTAGTCGCCATCGAGCGCCTTGGGCGCCAGGCTCTCCATGGCGCCGGACTTGCCGGTGCCGCCCAGGATCATCTGACGGGTCTTCTCCAGATCAAGGCCGCTCAGCTCGGCAAATGCCATGGCGTCTGCCATGCCGACCATGCAGGCGCCCAGCGACACCTGGTTGGCGAGCTTGGCAGCCTGGCCCTTGCCGGCACCGTCGAAGCAGCAGATGTTGGCCGCAAAGGTGGAAAGGATATCGCGGACCGGAGCGATGTCGTTTTCGGTAGCGCCAACGATAGCCGTAAGCGTGCCGGCGATAGCACCCGACTCGCCGCCGGTGACGGGGCAGTCAAACGCCATGCGGCCGGAAACCTGGGCGGCCTCGGCAATGTCACGGGCGAGCTCGGGCGAGCTCGTGGTGAGGTCGATCAGCACCGCGCCGGGCTTAGTGCAGGCCAACAGGCCGTCGCCCGCCAGGTAGAGCTCCTCGACCTCGGAGGGATAACCCACCATGGTAAAGACGACGTCGGCGTTCGCCACGGCATCTGCCGGCGTATCGGCCCAAACGGCACCGCGCTCGATAAGCGCGGCGGCCTTGGACTTAGTGCGGTTGTTGACCGTGACGGGATAGCCGGCATCCAGGATGTGGCCGGCAATGGGGGCACCCATGATTCCGGTGCCGATAAATGCGACGGAGAGCTTGTTTGCCATGAAACCTTTCCTTTTGGGTTGGGTGTTATTACCAGGTTGAATACTCGGTGCCAGCGTTGGGCTGTGAGTCGAGGGCGATTACGGCCGCGTTACTTGCCTACTGACCGCGCACGCGGCGGGCGATGCGGTCGGAAAGCGACGCCTTGTCGGCGCGGTTCTTGCCCCAAAACGCGCAAGCCACCATGCCGGGGCCCACGTGCGAGCCAATGGTGGGGCCCACAGAGCTGCGGATGATGGTCACGTCGGCGCAGCCTTCCTCCTTGCGGATGGCGGCCTCGAGCCAGTCGCCGTCCTTTTCGGCATCGGCCGTCATAATGGCGATGGGCATGGTGCGATCGGGCACATAGTTCTCGCGGAACGACTTGAGAATGGACTTGAGCGCCTTCTTGCGACCGCGGTTGACGCCGATCAGCGACAGCGAGCCGGCCAGGTCGTAGGACAGCTCGGGTTTGACGTCGAGCTTTGCCGTGAGCTGTGCCGCCGCGGGCGGAATGCGGCCGCCGGCAGCCAGCGCGTCAAAGCTCTCGAGCGTAAAGTAACCGTGGACATAGGTCTTGGCCTCGTTTGCCCAGTCGACCAGCTGCTTGGCGGTCAGTCCCGCCGAACGCTGACGCACGGCCTCAAGCGCCAAGAGCTCGCCGGTCGCACAGGGCAGAGCGTTGTCGACCACGTACAGCTCAAAGTTGGGATACTCGGCGCGCACGGCGTCCGCCGCCTGGCACGCGGAGTTGTAGCTCGACGACAGCGCCGAGGTAAAGCACAGGTAGACCGTGGGCGTGCCCTCTTTGGCGCACTCGGTAAAGAACTCGATATAGCGACCGAGCGACACAGCCGAGGTGGACACGCGGGCACCGGCGCGCATGCGATCGTAAAACTCCTTGGGTGTGATGCTCGACCAGATGTCATCCGTGCGCTCCTCGCCATCGATAATGAAGGGGAAACCCAAGATATCGACATCGAGGTTCGCGGCGACCTCGGGGCTAAAGTCGCAGCAGGTATCGACGACGATGCGGCAACGGTCCGAATGACCGGCGGATGCGGCCTTGTCCATCAAAGCGACTCCTTACGTAAAAAGGCGGCCACCCGCATGGGATGGCCGCCAACCGTTAACTCATGCAAGTTAACGTATTTTACTCGTCAAGTGTTTCGATGCGGGGCTTGATGATGCCATATCCACCATTCTTACGGTGATACACCACATTGATGAGGCCAGTCGTCGCGTTCTCGAACACGTAGAAGTCGTGGCCGAGCAGATCGGTCTGCACCAGCGCCTGCTCCTCAGTCATCGGGGTGACATCGATGACTTTCTCGCGGACGAGCAGGTCGTCCTCCTCCTCGGGCAGCAGCAGGTCGGCCAGATCCTCGACGCGCTCGACCGGCGCGACATCCGCGGCGCTGGCACCGCCCTGGCGGTTGTCCACGACCTTAGTCTTGAACTTACGCAGCTGGCGGGTGACCTTATCGGCGGAGAGGTCGATGGCGGCGTACATATCTGCACCGTGCTCGGCAACGCGAATCACCGAACCGCGGGCACGAACCGTAACCTCGACGATTGCCGGGTTGGGGTTCGAGGGGTTCTTCTCATAGCGAAGTACAACGTCGACCGTCATGGGCTCGATATCGAAAACCTTGAGCGCCTCGCCGATCTTCTCATCCACATGCGCACGCAGAGCATCGGTTACCGTCGTCTTGCGTCCAGAAACCTTGATATCCATACGTGGCTCCAATCTGCCTCGGGGACTTACTGTACTGGCTATGTACCCATTGCCGTGCATTTAATCACGCGGATTCCTAAAGACCCGAATAACGATTGCTTGATACCGCATACCGAAGTCTCGCACTTTTCTGTGGCAAAGTGCGCTATAGGAGGGAGCCGGCGACTTTGTATTTGGTCCCGAAAATTGGCTTTGACCTGCTGGTTTTATAGAGATGAAAAAGCCGGGCTCCCCTATTGGGGAAGCCCGGCAGTGCGTGTTGAAACCGTGAAGGGGCATCTCTCCTAGCGCATAGGAGACACCACCCCTAGCAATAACTAGCTATTAAGCTTGTTAATGTCGTCGTCGGTGATGGTGTCTTCCTGGCTGGACGATTTGTCTTCGGAGGATGCGGTCTCATTGTTGGAATCGGAGGACTCGCTGCCGGAGGATGTGGTCTCGCTGGACTCAGAGTCGCCCGGCTGCACGTTAGCGCCCGAAACCGTCTTAGTGGTGAGGTCGTAGGGCATCGTGCCGTACCAGACGCAGTGGACCGCCTCGAGCGTGCCGTCGGCCGTAATACCGTCGAGGGCATCGCTCACGGCACGACACAGTTCGTCATTGGACGAAAGGCCTGCAACACCAAGCGTCGAGGGCGCCTCGAGCGCACCGACATAGGAGATCTCGCTCATCAGTCGCGCAAGGTAACCGCCAGCCGTGGAGTCGCAGATCACATAGTCGACCTCGCCGGACTCGAGCGCCTCAAAGCACTCGTTGATGTTGGAGTAAGTCTTTTGGTTGGCGGTGATGCTCTGCTTAGCAAGCGCCTCCTGCGAGGCCGAGGACATCTGGATACCCAGAGTAGACGTGTTAAGGGTATCGGTGGAAACGCTCAGCGACCCACCATCGCTGGTTTTACCGAACACGGAAGCGGCATCGTACAGGCACGTGCCGAGCGAGCTAACGTCCCCATCCGTGGAGTTGATCTCGCCGATAAAGATATCAGCCTTTTTGTCACCGAGCGCGGAACCTGCCGAGGACGCATCGACAAAGGCGACCTTAAGGCCCATGCGGCTTGCGAGGGCGCGGGCAGCGTCGACTGCATACCCCGTGAGCTCGCCGTCAGCGCCCTGCATGGCCTGCGGCGCATCGGAGGTATCGAGGGCAACCGTCAGGGTACCGGGGGTGACCAGGGCATCATCCGACACCGCGGGCGTGACGGTCTCGTACTCGATCTGGTCGATCGTGGGAGTCGTGAACGTAGACAGCGGGTTGAACGCGCATCCGCTCAGGCCCAAAACGGCGATGACCGCTGCGGTCCCAGCACCTAACCGAGCCGCGTGCATCAAGCTGCCCCTCACCATGTCCACTACCCTGCCTTCTGTGTCGTATACGATCCGTGCGTTGCGCGGAATATCAGATTGTTCCCACCAGCTGACCTGGTATTTGACCCCACACTTGCGCACCGGGGTGTTTGCTCGGGAGGCCGCAGCCACCTTCACGACTGGCCCGCTCGCCCGCGAGGCGGTATTGCCCCAAAGAAAGTAGAACGGACGGTGCGGCTTACATCTAGGACGCGCCATGATCGCGCCGCGCGCACGCGGTCGCTTACGTGGATCCCTTTGACCGCGTCTGTCTTGGACTAGGACGGGCATTTCGTCCGTCCGCAACCACAGCCTGGCAGGAACGTAGCGCATTATAGCTAAGTTCAAGCTAAAGTTTAAGGTTAGGGGCGTCATTCGCATCGCGAGTACAGATTTCGCAGGTCAGGACGGGCCGCACGCGCCATCTTCACTGCCACAAAACCACCCCTACCAAACACGTGCGATAGCAAGGCCATCGACTGCCGCAGCGCCGGCACGCTTGAGCTCCGCCGAGGCTGCTGCCATGGTCGCGCCCGTGGTGATAACGTCATCGATAAGCAGTAGGCGGCGGCCGTGCACGTCCTCAACCGTCTCGTACATGCCTTGGGCACGCTCGCGACGCTCCTCACGACCGAGTTCGCGCTGGTCGCCATGCCCGTACTTGACGAGGGCATCGAGCAGAGGAACACCCGACAGCTCGCAAAATGGGCGCGCAATGGCCTCCATATGATCAAAACCGCGCCGCCGAAACGCTGCCGCCGTCGCAGGCACAAACACCACCGCATCCGCACCGGACAGCACACCTCCTAAGCGATCGGGCGCTACGACCTGGGCATGCAGGGCGGTGTCGTAGAGCAGCTCCGCCAGATACGGCGCCAGGCGTCGCTCGCCCGCGTCCTTGTACGCTTTAATGATGCGCGGCAGCGGATGCGCATAGACGGAGCACGCCAGGCAGCGGTCGAGCGCCTCCGCCATTGCCGAGGACGTGCCCTCGACCGAACACTCAGTGCACAGCAAATCCCCAAACGGGGCGCCGCATCGGGTGCAGCTATGACGTGGGTCGATGAGCGTGAGCGCGGCCAGGCAGTCTTGGCAAATAAGCGCACCGGCGCGCTCGCAGCCGGCACATCGTGTTGGCGACAATGCCTCGAGTGCCTCGCGTGCCGCCCGCTCGGCAAACGGCAGCAATTCGTCCGCAAACGGCAGGGCGCCGGCACCCTGCAGACGGCTCAATTTGTTCAGATGGCTCTTCAAGACACAACCCTCCCTACGTTCGGTCGCAGGGAGGGTTGTTGATTCAGCGCTATGATACCCCGATGCGCTCGGGGCAAGGCGAGCAAAATCCGCTCGCGGGCGTTATTCGCCGGCGGGCGGTTGTGGTGCAGACGAAGACGGGGTCGAGCCCTCGCCACCATCCTGGCGCGGCTTGCGGGAACGGCGACGGCGACGGCGCTTTTGGCCCTGGTCGGCCGAGCCCTCGCCACCGCGATCCTCGCGCGGCTCGCGCTCGTCGCGAGCGGCGCCACGCGAAGCCTTAGCAGCCGCTCCCCCGCCATCTCCGGGACGACGGCGCGTGACCTTGACCTCGCCATCCGAGACCTGATCGGCCACGGAGGGCACTGAAGGCTTCTGCTGCGCGCCCAAGGAATGGCGACGGCGCGGACGCGGCGCGCGCTCATCCTCGCCACGTGACTTGCCGCCCTTGTCGGCAGACGCATCGGAGGCCGAGGCGCCCTTGGAAGCGGCACCAGCCTCGCGAGCAGCTGCGGCGCGGAAGGCGTCCTCGCGCTCCTCGCTCGACAGATGACGGCGGCGGCGACGTGTGGGGTTCATGCCACCGCCGCGATTCTGCTGCTGGGGTTGCTGAACCTCGCGCTCGCGAGAGGCGTTCTTGCCCGCGGCTGCAGCCTCGGCAGCATCGCCCGAGCCCGCGCGCTTGCGACGACGACGGCCACCGGCGGCCTCCTCGGCCTCAGGCGTTGCGGCATTGCCACGGCCCTTTCCGCGGCCACGGCCCTCGCCCTGCCCCTGACCGGCGCGAGCATCGGAATCGGCATCGCGACGACGGCGCTTGGGCATCGACGTACCGGCCAGACGGTCGGCGCTCGACAGGCCATCGCCCACGTCGACGCCGTTCTCGCGGTCGAGCTCCATGAGTGCCAGGCGCATCTCGGGCGACTCGATGCGCTCGAGCACGTCGCGCGTCACGCAGTCGGGGCGGCAGTTGCAGCCCTGCTCGGCGGCCTTCTTTTTGCAGCCCTCCGAGCAGGTCATATCGGCCAGGTTGACCTTAAAGACCTTGCCGTTCTCCAGGCGCAGCACCAGCTGCTCACGCGGCGTGTCATATTCCTGAATACGCGCCTTGCCGAGCGGCGTATCGATGAGCGTCTTCTTTTTGGGCGCACGGCTCTTAAAGTCCTTGTACGCTTCGAACTCATAGCGCAGGCAGCACATCAGGCGGCCGCAAACGCCGCTGATCTTGGAGGAATTGAGCGGCAGGTCCTGCTCTTTTGCCATGCGGATCGAGACGGGCTCAAACTGTCCGCCAAAGCGCGTGCAACAGAGCTCCTGGCCGCACTGGGCATAGCCGCCCACCAGGCGAGTCTCGTCGCGCACGCCGATCTGGCGCATGTCAACGCGAATGTGCAGCGTCGAGGACAGATCCTTGACGAGCTGGCGAAAATCGACGCGCTCCTCGGCGGCAAAGTAGAACACGGCCTTCTCGCCGCCAAACAGGTACTCGACGCCGACCGGCTTCATCTCGAGGTCGAGCTCTTTGACCAGACGGCGGAAATCGACCATGGCCTCGTCACCCTGGATGGCCAGGTCGTCGGCAAGCTGCAGGTCGATGTCGCTCGCCACACGCAGCACGGGCTTGAGCGGCTGACCGATCTCGTCTTGCGGTACCTCGAAGGGATCAGCCGTGACCAGGCCGATCTCGGTTCCGCGCTCGGTGGAGCAAATAGCGTAATCTGCCTCGAGGATATCCAGGTCCTGCGGGTCAAACCACAGGTCGCGCGAGGCGTAGGTAAACTTAACGGGTACGACTAACGGCATTTCAGTGCCTTCCTGATATCGAACAGCATGACCTCGATGGCCAGCTGGGGAGTAACGTTTCTGGCGATGTTGCGCTCGGCGGTCGCGACCGCCTCGAGCGCCTGGGTGGCACCCGCAACATTGGTCGCGGCGGCAAGCCGACCGATCGTGTCGCGCACGTCCTCGTTCACCACGTCGGCTGCCTCGTCCTGAAGTGTCAGCAGCACGTCGCGCATGAGCGTCCGCGCGCTCGCCAGCGCTTCCATGATACCCGAACGCTCGCGCGCGTTGAGTTCGCGCTTGTTGCGGTCCTCAAGCTGCTTCAATGCTCCACGCGACAGGTAGTCGGCGTTTTGCTCGAGTACCTTTTCCTGCGTGGACTTGACCTCGGCAAGCGGCGCCTTGACGGCGACGATGAGCGACTTGGCGCGACTGAGCACGTCGGCCTCGTCGGCGGCAATGAGTGAGTCGATGGCACGGACCATCTGACGGCGGGCGTCCTGGCGCTCGGCGCTCTTAAGAAACTCGATGCCGCGTGTGGGGCTTCCCGCCACGGCGACCGCCATGCGGCAACGCGCAGGGTCCTGACCGGTGGCGCGGCTCACGGCCTGCGCGGCGACGGCGGGCGATACCAGCCGAAACGGCACACACTGGCAACGACTCACGATAGTGGGCAGCATCACGTCGGCCGAGGTGCCCAGCAAGATAAACATAACGCCCTCGGGCGGCTCCTCGAGCGTTTTGAGCAGTGCGTTGGCGGTGTTGGCACGCAGTTGCTCGGCACGGTCGATGATGTAGACCTTGGCCTTGGCACGGATGGGCGCCAGTGGCACGTCATCGAGCAGCTCGCGGGTCTGGGCAATGAGGTAACCCGTGGCGCTCTCGGGCGTGTAATAGTGCACGTCGGGGTGCGTATGGCGGGCGACGCGCACGCAGCTATCGCATGAGCCGCAGCCATTCTGCTCGCACAGGAAGGCTTGGGCGAGCGCCCACGCGGCGTCGAGCTTGCCCGCGCCGGGAGCGCCCAAAAACAGGTAGGCGTGCGATGCGCGACCGCTAGCGACGGCATTGGTCAAAAAGTCACGCACGCGCTCTTGGGTGTCGAGCTTGGCCAGCAGGCTTGCCTGAGCGGGGGCCATGTTACTCGGCCTCCTTGGCAAGCGCGGCGGCGACGGCTTCCTGCGGAATGTCGAGACCGTACGCGCGAACCTGCTCGACCGTCTTCTCGAAGACTTCCTCGACGGTCGTAGTGGCGTCGATGAGCTTTACGCGGTCTGGCTCCTCGGCAGCAATTGCGCAAAACCCCTCGTAGACACGCTCCTGGAATGCCATGCCCTTAGCCTCCATGCGATCTGCCGCGCCACGGGCTGCCATGCGTAGCGCCGCCTGCTCGGGCGTGATGTGGTAGACGAGTGTGAGCGCCGGGTGCGTTCCCGCGACGGCCAGGTTGTTGGCGTCGCGCACCATCTGGCGATCGAGGCCGTCGGCAAATGCCTGGTAGCAGGTCGTGGAATCGTAGAAGCGATCGCACAGGACCACCTTGCCGGCCGCAAGGGCGGGGGCTATGACCTCGTGCACCAACTGGGCACGCGCAGCCTCGTAGAGCAACAGCTCGCAGGTATCGCCCATCGCCGTGTTGGCGGGGTCGAGCAGCAGGGCGCGAATCTTTTCGCTGATGGCAGTGCCACCCGGCTCGCGCAGAGTTACGACCTGATAGCCAGCGAGTTCGAGCGCGCGGGCAAGCAGGCGCGCCTGCGTGGACTTGCCGGCACCGTCGACGCCCTCGAGCGTGATAAAGCTATGTTGAGCAGGCTCAAAAGCCATGGGCGCAGCCCCTTCCTACAAGGCGCGTAAATGCAGATATATCAACCAAGCCATGATACCCCAGTGCTCGGCGCGTCCCCAATGGCTAAAGGCGCCTTTCCAAAGTTGCGGTGAAATAGGGACTGATTGAAGCTCTGAGACCGCCAAACAGTCCCTATTTCACCGCAACTTATGATGGGGAATTTTGGATGCTGGGTATAATCGTCGTATTGCATTGAAATGTGGCGAAAGGAGTGGCAATGTCTCGGTATTGCGCCTCGTGCGGCAAGCTTCTTGCAGATGATGCCAAGTTCTGCACCTCATGCGGTGCACCCGTTGAGCAAACAGCCGCAAGCGATAGCCAGCCCGCTTTTGAGCAGACCGGCTCCCTTGATACGCCGCAAGCCAAGGCGGATGACTCCCTCGCCTATAGCCCCGACCCTGCCGCAAGGACCGAGGCCGTCGAGACCACGCAGCGCATACCCGTCGCGAGCGGCTCGCCCCAACAGCAGCCGGCTCCCGCATACGCGCCCGCTTCGCCACAGACCCCCGCTCCCAAAAAGAGCGGCACCGGGCCGCTTATCGCCGTTATTGTTGTGCTGGTGGCGATCATCATCGCCCTGGTCGTTTTCTTTGTGATCAAGCCTTTCGACAACGCCGCCACGCAGACGACTGCCGCGGTAGCTAAGCTGCACCATGACGTCGACGACGATGACCTAAAGCCTCTCGGCGATCCCAACAGCCTGTACGACGATGATGACGATGACGACGAGGATGGCGGCGAAGCAACGCTCTCCGAGCAGAACCTCTACCGTCGCCTGAGCGAATACTACGACCTGCTCGAAGATCTCGACAGCCAGGTCCGTGGCTGCGCGCAGAACTTCAACGGCAACTATCTGGAAGAGGATCGAACCACCCGTCAAAATCTCGCCGACGTCGCCGAGCGCACGGAGGACACCATCGAGCAGTATTACGACATCGTCGAGGACCTGGACGTCCCGACGAGCTCCAAGAACTACAGCTCCTGGAAGGACATCATCGCCCTGTACGACGACCTGGATCACCGCATTGACGCAATCTGTGATGCCTGGGAGATCAGCCTGAAATACGCCAAGCCTGCGGACCACAAGAATGAGATCGTGGCGCCGCTGTCGCGCGACAACGTGGCGGGTACCAATGACAATAAGTACCGCCTAGACTTTGAGGAGCGCTATCCCGGCGCCAAACCCGTCGAGGTGAACTAGCGCTTTGTCGTTCCCGAGCCGGCAGTTAGAGACGTTCCTAAACTGCCGGCAGAAAAGGAACGTCCCTAACTGCCGGTCAAAAAAAACGAGCGAGGATCGTGGGGTCCTCGCTCGTTTTTTAGGCAATGTTTCGACCGCGCCGTTACTTGTCGGAGGCTGCTTTCTTGGCAGTCGACTTCTTCGCGGTCGTCTTCTTGGCGGCAGTGGCTTTCTTAGCCGTGGTCTTCTTGGCCGCCGTCGTCTTCTTTGCCGTGCTCGCCTTGGTTGTGGTCTTGCGACCGCGGGCGGGCTTCTTCTCCTTGGTCGGGCAGTCCATGTTGACGCAGATACGCCACGGACCGCGCGCCGTGTTGACCACCACGATGGGGGCGCCGCACTCGGGGCAGGTCTCGCCCGTCGCCTCGAGCTTGCCGCGCGCCGGCAGCGGATAGCTCACGCCGCAGTCATCGTAGTTGGTGCAGCGGATAAAGCGCTTGCCGCTCTTCTCGCTCTTGTGCGCGATCAGGTCGCCGTGACGTCCGGCCTCGGCACACACCTTGCACTCGCCCACCTTAAGATCGGGCTCGTAGTTGGTGGGGCACGTGGGGTTCACGCAGATCTCGAAGGCCTTCTGGCGGAATGGCTGGCACTTGATGCGCGGCGCGCCGCACTCGGGGCACACGGCGGCCTCGCCCTCGAGCGGGCTCACCTTGACGCCGCTCGGCACCGGATAGGTCACGTCGCAGTCGGGCCAACCCATGCAGCCGATAAAGCTGCCGCGGGTCTTGGCGCTCGTCTTCATAACCAGGTCCTTGCCGCACTTGGGGCAGGCGCCCACGCGCGCATCGGCCGTGACGGCGTCGCTGATGGCGTCGCCCAGCTCCTGCGTATGCTTGAGCAGCTCGTCGAGCACGCCGGCCAGCAGCGCGCGCGAGTGCGTCACGACATGCTCTTCGGTGTCCTCGCCGCGCTCCACGCGGGTCATGTCGCCGTCGAGCTCGCTGGTCATATCGGGGCTCGTGATGCGCGGGGCAAACTGCGACAGCGCGTCGATGATGGCGATGCCCAGCTGGCTCGGCTCAACGGGATCATTTTTGAGATAGCGCACGGCATACAGGCGCTCGATGATACTCGCGCGCGTGGACTTGGTGCCCAGGCCGCGCTTTTCCATCTCCTGCACGAGCTTGCCCTGGCTGTAGCGCGCGGGCGGCTCGGTCTGCTTGGCCTCGAGCTTAATGTCGAACACGTCGACCGTGTCGCCCTGCTCAAGCGGCGGCATCTGCTCGTCGCGCTTGAGACCGTACGGATATGCCTCGCGGAAGCCCGGGGTCACGAGCACGTCGCCCGAAGCCACGAACGGCTCACCGTTCACATCGAGCTCGAGCTTGGTGTTCTCGATGGTCGCGGGCCCCATGAGCGTTGCCAGGAAGCGACGGGCGATGAGGTCATAGAGTTTGCGCTGGCCGCCGTCGAGCGTGGACGGATCGCCCTCGCCCGTGGGGTAGATAGGCGGGTGGTCGGTGGTCTCGACCTTGCCGCGCGTGGGCTTCATGGGGCCGGCGAGCACCTTTTTGCACACGGGCGCCAGCGCCGGGTTGATCTTTGCCAGGTCGCTCACCACGGCGCCCAGATCGAGCGTCGCGGGATACACGGTGTTGTCGACACGCGGGTAGCTGATGAGACCGGCCATGTAGAGGGACTCGGCGATGCGCATGGTACGCGCAGGTGAGATGCCCTCGGCCGCGGCGGCAGCCTGCAGCGAGGTCGTCGCAAACGGCGTGGGCGGCTGCTGCTTACGCGAGCGCTTGGTCACCGCGGCGACGGTTGCCGTCGTAGCGCCGTCAACGTGACCGTACGCCGTCTCAGCAGCATCCTTGTCGGTAAAGCGCGCCGTCTTGTGCGCGATCTTAAAGCGATCGTCCTCGGCAGCGCCTTGCGCGGCGCCCATGCCGCGAATCTGCCAATAGTCCTCGGGCACAAACGCCATGCGCTCGCGCTCGCGCTCGACCACCAGGGCAAGCGTCGGCGTCTGCACGCGGCCGGCGGAACGCACGTTGCCAAAGCCGCCAAACTTGGCGAGCGTCAGGTAGCGCGTGAGCACTGCACCCCAAATGAGGTCGATGTGCTGACGGCTCTCGCCGGCGTCGGCCAGGTTCTGGTCGAGCGAGACAAGGTTATCGAAGGCCTGCGTGATCTCGGCCTTGGTAAACGAAGAATACTGGGCGCGGGCGACCGGCAAGTCGGGCGCCACCTCGCGCACCTTGTTGAGGGCGTCCGAACCGATCAGCTCGCCCTCGCGATCGAAGTCCGTGGCGATGATGACACTGTCGGACTTTTTGGCGAGGTTCTTGAGCGAGCGGATGAGTTCCTTCTCGGCCGGCAGCTTAATGACGGGTGCCCAGGTGAGATAGGGCAGACTCTCGAGCTTCCAGCCCTTGATGGAGATGCCGTCGGCAAGAAACGGCTTGCGCTTGGTGTCGTACGGCGGGCGGGCCAAGCCATCGGGCATATCGGCCGGCAGCATCTCGCCGTCCTCGGTGACCGAATACCAGCCCAGCTTTTTATCGAACAGCACGCTGTCGCAAAAATCGGGCGCAAGGATGTGACCGGCAAGGCCGATCGTCACGCACTCCTCGCCCTTCCACTCAAAACGGTAGATGGCGGTGTTGTACACCTTGTCCTTTTTGGGCTTGCCCGTGGACAGACGCTCGGCAATCTGACGCGCGGCGTCGTTTTTCTCGGCGATGATGAGCTTCAAAAGAGGCTCCTATCTCGTATCTCTGCGGCTACGCCCGCCCGTATGGCGGCCGACTTACGCCCTTGCTTGCTCAATCTGCCCGATGAGCCAATCGCACCAGGCATCCATGCCCTCGCCCTTGCGCGCGCTCACGGCAAACCGCGGCGCCTGCGGATTGAGGTCATCGAGTGTCTTAGTATACCTATCCATGTCAAAATCGAAAGCCGGAGCCACGTCGACCTTGTTGAGCAGCTGCGCGCCGGCGTGCTGGAAGATGCCCGGGTACTTGATGGGCTTGTCGTCGCCCTCGGGCACCGAGAGAATCATGATGGACAGGTTCTCGCCCAGGTCAAAGTCGACCGGGCAGACCAGGTTACCCACGTTTTCGATAAAGATGACGTCGATGTTCTCCAGACCGACGGCCTGGTCGAAGGCGTCGACGGCCTCCATGATCATGTTGCCCTCGAGGTGGCACAGGCCGCCCGTGTTGATCTGGATGGCGGACATGCCGGCTTCCTTCATGGTGATGGCGTCGACATCCGAGGCGATATCGCCCTCGATGACGGCGCAACGCAGGCCGGCTTTGTCACGCAGGCGCTCGTTGGTGCCCAGAATCGTAGTGGTCTTACCCGAGCCGGGGCTCGACAGCACGTTGATCACGTAGGTGTTCGTCTGCTCAAATCGCTGACGCAGCTGATCTGCCAGGCGCTCGTTGCGCGACAGAATCGGCGATGCAATATCAATCGTTTTCTCGGCCATACTTAGCGCTCCTTACTTTGGCCCCTTTATACCCCATCACCAGATGGCTAGCGGGCTAATCGTCGGGGGTTTCGATTTCGATACTTGCGATATCGAGCTCGCGGCCGTGCAGTAGGCGCACGTTGGCACCACCACACTGGGGACAGCGACAGTGGAAGCGATCGTGGTCGAAAACCTCGCCGCAGTCCAGACACTCGCTTTGTGGATGGACCTCCTCCACGGCAAGCTCGCAGCCGCGCGTGAGCGGATCCTCGTCGCGAAACGTCTCCCACGCAAAGTCGAGCGCCTCGCGCACAACTTCGGTCATATCCCCGATACGCAGCGTTACCAAAACGGCGCGCGAGGCCCCCGCCCCACGCGCCGCGCGAATCACTGTATCGAGTATGCCGTTGACAATGCCAACCTCGTGCATACCGATTTACTCCTCGTCGTCCTCGTCGTCCGAGAACAGGTCCAGACGGCTCACGAACAGGCCCTCCTTGCCCTCGCGCGCGGTAATGACCACGCGAGCGATGGCGAGCGAAATCTCGTAGAGCGAGAGCAGGGCGCCATACATGAGACCCAGCGTAACGGGCGAGCCGTCGGGCGTAATCACAGCCGAGCCCACAAGCAGGCCAACGTATACATAACGCCAGGCACTGCGGAAAGCAGCGTAGGACACGATGTGGAAGACGGACAGGTAGAAGATGATGAGCGGCAGCTCAAACGCCACACCAAAGCCGATCATAAAGAGCAGCTCCATGTTGACGTAGTTCTCCAGATCGGGCAGCGCCGTGGCGACGGCCGAGGTCTCGCCGATGAGCCACTCAAAGCCTGCCGGGATAATGATGAAGTAGCAGAAGATGGCACCCAGGAAGAACAGCACCGTCGAGGCGAGCACCGTGGGCACGACCCATTTGCGCTCGTTGGGACGCAGTGCCGGCAGGAAAAATGCCAGAATCTGCCAGATGATCATGGGCGTGCACATGACCACGGCCATCTTGATGGCCAGCGAGAAGCGCAGTCCAAAGCCGCCGAGCGTGGTGGTGATGTAGAACTTACCGTCCGGCACAAAGGAGCGGATGGGGTCTTCCAGGATGTCGAGCACCACGGGCGTGGCGAAATACAGCACGATGGCGGCGGCAAACACCGACACGACCACGATGGTCAGGCGGCGACGGAGCTCGCCCAGGTGATCGAAGAGCGGCATGCGCGCAGGTCCGATAGGCATTACTCATCGCCTCCCTTCGGGGCGTCGGCGGCAACGGCGTCGTCCTCGGCCTCGAGCTCGCGAGCGAGCTGGTCGACGACGGCCTTGCGCTTGCGGGGACGACGGGCGTAGAGGTCAGCCGTCGTGGGCTCTGCCGGCTCGGGCTCGGGCTCCGGCTCTGCAGCAGGCTCGGGCTCGACGACAGGCTTGGCGGCAGCGGCAGGCTCGGCGCTCTCGGCCTCGGACTCCTCAGCAGCACCCTCGCCCTCAGCAGCACCCTCGCTTGCAGCCTTCTCGGCAGCAAGGCGGGCACGGCGCTCGGCGAAGGTCTCCTTCTTTGCTGGCGCAGCCGTCTCGGCGGCTTCCTCGTCCGCATCGGAATCGTCGTCGGTCGCAGCGGCCTTCTTGGGCTTGACCGGCGCCGACGCGGCCTCGCTTACCGGATCGATAATCTCGGACTGAACAACGGCCGTCATCTTTTCCTGCGTCTCGCGGAACTGACGGATGGCACGGCCGATCGTGCGGCCCATCTGCGGGAGCTTATCCGGGCCAAACAGCAAAAAGCCGAAGACCACGATGATCGCGAGCTCACCCTCTCCAATACCAAACACACATACCTCCAAGGCTCGATGTGAGTCGAGCCCGCACCGCGCCATTCGGCCGGAACTCGTCTATTCATTCGGTCAAGTATAGCGCCCGGACGCCAAAACGTCCGAGCGCATCACAAACATATGCCAAACGGCACGCCCTTTTGGGGGCCAAGATTATGCAGCGGTGATCGAAATCTCCTGGTCGACACCCAACAGCTGAACCACGCGCATCACCGGAGGCTGCACATTGGTGCAGCTAAAGCGCTTACCGTGGTCGACCGCGTGGTGCGCGGCGCCCACGAGCACGCCAATGCCCGTCGAATCGATGTAGCTCACCTGGGCAAAATCGAGCTCAACGGCCTCAGTGGGCTGCTCGAGCGCCAGGTCGATGGCATTGCGCAGGCTATCGGCGTTAGAAATATCAATCTCGCCGGTGACCTTAATGGTGTAGAGCTCTGGCGTGGGGTTGGTGGAAATACCCAAATCCATGTATACGCTCCTTTACGTATCGAAAGTGCGGATAGTACGGGAAGCCGCGCGTTAGGCGCGCTCGGCACGCGCAAGCTCGGCAGCGACAAGCTTAACGGCCAGCACCAGCACATCGAGCGCAGCCTCCAGGTCCTCGACCGTGGGATAGCTCGGCGCGATGCGGATGTTGGTGTCGCGCGGGTCCTTGCCATAGGGCCAGGTAGCACCGGCCGGTGTGAGCTTGACGCCCAAGTCGGCGCAAAGCGCGGCGACCTTCTGGGCCGAGCCCTCGGGGCCATCGAAGCTCACAAAGTAGCCGCCGCGGGGATGCGTCCAGGTGGCGCAACCCGTGTCGCCCAAGCCCTCGGTGAGTTTGCGCTCGACGGCCTCAAAGCGCGGACGCAGGAACTCGGCGTGCTTTTTCATGTGCTCCTTGACCGCCTCGATGGTGGGAAGGAAGCGCACGTGACGCAGCTGGTTGAGCTTGTCGGCGCTGATCAGGCCGGCCTTCAGGCGCTTGGAGAACTCGGCGATAACCGCGGGGCTCGCACCGATAAAGCCGATGCCGGCGCCCGGGAAGGTGATCTTGGACGTCGAGGCAAAGGCCACCACGCGATCCTCGGTGCCCGCCGCGCGAGCGAGGTCAAAAATGTTTGCGAGCTCGTCGGTCTCGTCGTACAGGTCGTGCACGCAGTAGGCGTTGTCCCAGAAGATGCGGAAATCGGGCGCGGCCGTGGGCATCTCAACCAGGCGGCGCACGGTGTCCTCGCTAAAGGTGATGCCCGTGGGGTTGGAATACTTGGGCACGCACCAGATACCCTTGATGGAATCGTCGGCGGCAACGAGGCGCTCGACCTCGTCCATGTCGGGGCCGTTGTCGGTCATCGCGACGGGGACGTTCTCGATACCCAAGTCGGCGGTGATGCCAAAGTGGCGATCGTAGCCGGGAACGGGGCACAGGAACTTGACCTTCTTGCCGTCGTGCGCGGCCTCGTAGGCGTCCCAGGGCTCGCTGCCGCACGAGCCACAGCGCCAGAACATGCCGGCGATGTCATGCTCGATCAAAAGGCTCGACGAACCCAGCACAAGCGTCTGCTCGGCGGGGCAGCCCAGAAACTCCCCCGCCAGCTTGCGTGCCGAGGGAATGCCCTCAAAGCAGCCGTAGTTGGAACAATCGACGTTGCCGTCGTGCAGATCGGCGTCGGCATTGAGGATATCGAGCATGGGGCGCGAGATGTCCACCTGGGCGGGCGACGGCTTGCCGCGGGCCATGTCAAGCGCCAGGCCCTTGGCCTTGACCTCGGCGACCTCGGCTTTGAGCGCCTCGATGGCGGCATCGAGTTCGGTGGTTTCCATCTTCTGGTAGATCGTCTGCATGGGTGCGACCTTTCGCGAAGCGGTACGTTGCAGTTTGTCTAAGTATAGACCGCCACCGCCGCAACGTTATGAAGCCGTGATAGATTAAGTTCATCGCAATGAATTACGAATCGCCGCGCATGCCGGCGTGGGGCGCCCAAGGAGGCACTATGGAGTACGGATCGTTTCAGGCCGAGGAATTCGGCGACCTGCAGCGCCTGGTCGACGGACTGTTTTACGACCGCCACGCCATCGACCGCCTCGATTTGATCGTACAGGCCGAAATCTTGGACCTGGCGCCCGATCTCATGGAAATCGTCAACCTGCTGCCGCCCGGCTATTACGATCGCCAGTCACTTTGCGACCAGCTCAACTCCGCCTTGGCCGCCCACGGCTGGGGCGCCGTCTACGGAACGGTGGAATAAACCTAGTCATTTAAGAACGTCCCCAATGACTAAAACGCCGCCTGTGATGGTGTTCACAGGCGGCGTTTTCAAACTTGCATGTGCCCTTACTCGTCCTTGGACGCGGGGTGCTTGCAGACCACACTCATGTAGATCATGCCCAGCACCGCGGCGGTAACGGATCCGGCAAGAATGGCGGCCTTTGCGGCCAGAACCTCAAACTGGGCCGTCGGGAAGGCAAGGCCGCTAATGAGGATCGACATGGTAAAGCCGATACCGCCCAGAATGCCCACGCCGGCAATCATGTGCCAGTTGACATTGTGCGGCAGCTCGGAAATCTTGAGTTTAACCAGGGCAAACGTCATGCCAAAGATGCCGATCGGCTTGCCCAGCAGCATGCCAAAGTACACGCCGAGCGTCACCGGGTCGGTGAGCAGCGTGCTCATGTCCACGCCCACCAGGCGAACCTGCGCGTTTACGAACGCAAAGATCGGCAGGATCACAAAGTTGACCGGCGTGGAGATCAGACGCTCCATGCGGATGAGCGGCGGGGTCACGCGGTGCATGACGCGCTCAACCTTGGTGGTCGAGACGGTAAAGTCATGCTGGCCCAGGATGTGCGCCTCGTCGTCGTAGCGGTCATCGAGCAACGGCAGGCACTCGCCCAACCAATCGGTGAGGCTATCGAGTTTGACGCCGCACTTGGCCGGGATGGTAAAGGCCAGGATGACGCCGGCAAGTGTGGCATGTACGCCGCTCTTGAACATGCAGAACCACAACAGCAGACCCAGTACCGAATACGGGGCAAGGCGGTAATGCTGCGTCTTGTTGAGCCACACGAGCGCGCAGGTCACAAGCGCGGCGGCGCCCAACCAAAACGGATTGGGGCTCTGACCGTAGAAGATGGCGATGGCGGCGATGGAGATGAGGTCGTCGGCGATGGCGAGCGTCGAGAAGAACACGCGCACGCCGTTGGGCACGCAGTTGCCCAAAAGCGACAGCACGCCCAGCGCAAAGGCAATATCGGTTGCCATGGGGATAGCCCAACCGTTGCGGGCGCCGGCATGGTTAAAGATCAGGTAGATGCAGGCGGGAACAACGACGCCGCCCACGGCCGCCAGCATGGGAAGCATGGCCTGACGCGGATTCTTGAGCTCGCCGACCGTCATCTCGTACTTAAGCTCAATGCCCACGAGCAAAAAGAAGATCGCCATGAGGAAGTCGTTGACGAAAAGCTCAACGGTGAGACCGGCCGTAAGGTTGCCCAGACCCACATACAGCGGGGTCTCCAAAAAGTGATGAATGGCCTCGTAGGCATCGGTGTTGGCACAGATGACGGCGGCGATGGCGGCGATCACCATGACGGCGGCGGAAATCGTGCCGTTCTCGGCAATGCGCTCCCAAATGTCGTGGCGCTCAAAACGCTTGCGCTCACGGGTGTTGAACAGCTGCTCGGTTGCTGCCATGGGCGGCTCCTTTCGCGGGAAGGTTCCCGTCTTAAAAAAGCACGGCCCGCCCAAATGGCGGCGCCGCGCTCCAACGTATTACGCTTGCATCTAGCCTACCCTGCGCGACAAACGCGCAAGCGCGGCCGAAAAGCGGAACCACAGGTTGAACATTATTTGCTCAACGGTGCGAGCGCCCCTGTCCAATAGGGGACGCGGTCCCGCGCACAAAAAACGACCGGAGCGCGGGGCGTCCGCGGTCCGGTCGTCGGTGTTAGGTCAACAAAACCTAGCAGGCGGCCATGATGGGAGCAGCGACCTGCTTCTTGCGGGAAAGGACGCCCGGCATCCAGACGCCGTCGTGCTCGTCAGCGATGCCCAGGCCCTTCTGAGCGGCCTCGGTCTCACCCTCGAGCAGGACCTGCGAGCCCTCCTCCATGATGTCGGTGATGCACAGGACGATGCCGTCGGCACCCTTCTCGGCGGCATAGGCGCGCATGGCCTCGCGGATCTCGTCAATCATGCCAAGCGCACGGCTCTTGTCGACAGTCTCGTACTGGCCGATGAGCAGCTTCTTGCCAGCGGGCTCGAACATCTTGATGTCGTTGCCGACCATCTCGGCTGCAGTGAAGGAGCCGGACGGGCGGGTGAGGAAGACCTCCATGCCAAACTTGACCGGGTCGACGCTCACCTGCTCGCCGAGCTTGGCGGCGACGGCGCGGTCGACATCGGTGGTGGTGGGGCTCTTGAGCATGAGCGTATCGGTCATCATGGCCGAGAGCAGCAGCTTGGCCTGAACGTCGGAAAGCTCAACGCCGAGCACGCCGGCGAGCTTGGTGACGATGGTGCAGCTGGAGCCCCAGGGCAGGCAGATGTAGTGCAGCGGACCGGCAGTCTCGAAGTCGCCGATGCGGTGATGGTCGACAACGCCAAAGACCGTGGCGTCCTTAAGGCCGGCGACGGACTGGGCGGACTCGTTGTGGTCGGTGAGGACGACGAGCTGACCGGCCTCGACGGACTCGATCACGCGGGGCTCGGCAATGCCGGCGTCGGCGAGCAGCTTGGCGGACTCGGCCGGAAGCTGGCCCAGCGCGCAGGCCTCGTAGGTGTTGCCGGCATACTCAACCTGGTTGAGCAGCTGGGACAGGACGACGGCGCTCATGATGGCGTCGTTATCGGGGTTCTGGTGACCAAAGACAAGAACGTTTGCCATGGATATCCTCCACTTGATATGTGTACTTGGACGTAGCTATGGTAGCACGCCGATGCCGAGCCTTCGCAGACGGAAGGGCCACGGCATATTTTGGGGCGCAGGCACGGGGGCCAAGGCTGTCCCTTTTGCACCATGTTGGTGCAAAGTAACCTGTCCCCCTTGCACCAACTATTTGCCGGCGGCGCGCAGGGCTACGTAGGCGGCACCGATGATGCCGGCGTCGTTTTCGAGCGAAGCGACCTTAATGGGCGTCTCGCGCGAGGCGGAAAGCGCGTACTGCTTAAAGTGCTCGCGGACCTTGTCGAGGTAGACATCGGCCGAGGCGGAGGCGCCGCCGCCGATGAGGAACATCTCGGGATCAACCACGTTGGCGATAAGCGCCAGTGCGCGGCCGAGATAGTCGGCCATGGTATCGGCCGCGGCCAGCGCGAGCTTGTCGCCCTCGCGGCAGGCCTGGAACACGTCCTTGGAATCAGAAGGCCCAGTGAGCTCGATGGGCTCGACGCCGGCCTTTTTGCACTCGGCAAGGTAGTTGCTCACCACGCCGGTGGCGCTGGAATACTGCTCCAGGTGGCCATGTCCGCCGCAGCCGCAGGTGCGCTCCTCTTCGGGGTTCAGGCACATGTGGCCAATCTCGCCGCCGGCGCCCACAACGCCCGACACCACGTCGCCGTTGACGATAACGCCGCCACCCACGCCGGTACCAATGGTGACCATCACCACGTTCTGTACGCCCTTGGCAGAGCCGAGCCAGGCCTCGCCCATGGCAGCGGCGTTGGCATCGTTCTCGTATTTAACAACCGCGTCGGGGCAGTGCTCCTGAATGGCGACTCTTAGCTCGGGCAGGTTAATGGCAATGTTGGCCTTGACCTTGGCATCGCCCGATGCCGGGATGGGGCACGGAACGGCCAGGCCAATACCCGCCACAAAGGCGCGCGGAATCTGGGCCTTGGCGACCACCTGGTCGATAGCCTCGGTCACCGCGGCAAAGCCCGCGGCGTCAACGATAGGCGGCGTGGGCACGCTGGCCTTGGCCAGCAGGTTACCATCCTCGTCGAACAGGCCCTCCTTAACCGAAGTGCCGCCGACGTCGATGCCGATGTAATACTGCTTAGGTTCCATGGGAGCCCGCCTTTCTCGTTTAAACATTGCCTGTATGGTACCGCTCCCAAGGCAAAAACCTGCCAAAAAGGGACAGGTTTGTTTTGGCAGGTTTTATCTGTGAAAACGCAGGGCATGGTATTTGGTTCGTTGGGCGGTAAAACGGCTCAACCCCATCCTCGAGTCGATCAATTTGCTCAATACCACATTATTCGAATGCATATTCATTTAGAGCGCTCTAGTTTTTAAAGAGAAGCGTTTTTTAATTAAACCTTTCTCGAACTTTTCAAAAACGCAATAGGGATGCTTAGGTGTTGACTATACTTTCTTCTGTACTCAATCAAGCCGGAAAGGAGGTTCCATGATTCCCAAATACGAGGCGATAGCTGCAGATATCCGTCGAAGCATCGAGGACGGCTCCCTTAAGCCGGGCGACAAGCTACCCACCGTCGTTGAGTTCTGCGAGCTCTATAGCGTTTCCAAAATCACCGTCAAACGAGCTATCGAGCAGATCACCGAGGAGGGCCTTGTCACCAGCCGGCGCGGGTCGGGCACCTACGTTAAGGACACGGCGGGTCTCCCCGACCAGGCATTTTTCCAGGGCAAAAATGACCGCGCCCAGGGTTTTTCGTATGAGCACCGCGGGGAGAAGGTGACCTCGGTGGTCTACGATTTCTCGATTGTCAATCCACCGGCGGACGTCGCTACTCAGCTGGGAATTGCCGAGGACGACTTTGCCTATCACATCGTGCGCGTGCGCCAGGTCAACGAGAAGCCCATCGTCATCGAGTACACCTACATGCCTCTCGAGCTGATACCGGGCCTTAAAAAGAAAGACCTGTATGGATCGGTCTACAGCTTCATCCGCGAGCAATGCGGGCTGAAGATTTCGAGCTTCCACCGCACCATCCGCGCCGTAGCGGCAACCGAGGAAGAGGCTGAGCGCCTGGACACCGAACCCGGCGCTCCCCTGCTCGAGCTCAACCAGATTGGCTTTTTGGATAGCGGCAACGCCTTTGAGTACTCGATTTCGCGCAACGTCGGCGACCGCTTTGAGCTGCACAACGTAACGTTGGCATAGGTTTTTGTAGTCATGCGGGCGCACGTTATGGCTCGTTTAGAGTGGGCGACCGCACAACACCATGGGGGTATGAACATGTCCGATTTGATTAAACTGACGCCGATCTTCCACGAGAAGATCTGGGGCGGCCGCCAGCTCGAAACCGTATTTGGTTACGACATTCCCGAGGGTCCCATCGGTGAGTGCTGGGCCATCTCGGCACACCCCAACGGCGACTGCCAGATCGCGGAGGGCCCGTATGCCGGCCACACACTGTCGTGGCTGTGGGCCGAGCACCGCGAGCTCTTTGGCAACTGCGAGGGCAAGGAGTTCCCGCTGCTCATTAAGATCCTGGACGCCAAGGACGACCTTTCGATCCAGATTCATCCCAACGACGAGTATGCCGCCGAGCATGAGAACGGTAGCCTGGGCAAGACCGAGTGCTGGTACGTGCTGGACTGCGAGCCCGGCGCCACGATTATCGTCGGGCAGCGCGCCAAGGATCGTGCCGAGGCCGCACAGATGATCGAAGACGGCCACTGGGACGACATGCTCAACGTGCTGCCGATTCACAAGGGTGACTTTTTCCAGATTGATTCCGGTACCGTGCACGCCATCAAGACCGGCACGCTCATTTTAGAGACGCAGCAATCGAGCGACGTGACGTATCGCCTGTACGACTACGACCGCCCCGGCACCGACGGCAAGCTGCGCCCGCTGCACATTGAGCAGAGCCTCGATTGCATCGACTTTAACGCGCAGGCTCCGACCGACGGCACGGTGACCGCGCCCGAGGTCGATGGCGTGACCGAGCTCGAGTCCAACCCCTGCTACACCGTCGATCGCGTGCGCGTCGACGGCAGCAAGACCCTCGAGCAGCGCTGGCCCTTCATGTGCCTGTCGGTCATCGACGGCGAAGGCACCGTCTGCGGCGACCCCGTCCACAAGGGCAGTCACCTGCTGGCACCCAGTACCGTCAGCTCCATTGACCTCAAAGGCAAGATGGAACTGATCATCAGCCACCTCTAGGTCGCAACAACAACCAAAACGAAACAAGGGGCTCCCCCGTTCATCAACGGAGGAGCCCCTACTCGTATCTATATATCAGCCCACCCGGCTCTCCAGACCAAAAAGCGAACGAGCAGAGCGACGTTCGCAAGCAGCGTTATCTAAGGACCTGGGCGGGCGTATAGGGCAACATCGATCGCGAGTTCCGCACGCAAAGGAGAGCACTTAATGTGCTCTCCGTCTTGCGCAGGACTGTCCGAGCAGGCGATGTTGCCCTATACGCCCGCCCAGGTCCGCTGGGATTACGACAGCTTGACGATAGGTGCGAAGCCCTTCATGAGCTTTTTGGTCTGGCCGGTTTTTTCGAACTGCACCTCGATCATGTCTCCGGCGACCGAGATCACGGTACCCGTGCCAAAGGTCTTGTGGCTCACGGTATCGCCCGCGGCAAAGTCCTGCGACGCGCTGGCGCGATCGACCTTGCGCTCCACCGTCGGCGACACCTTGGACGACGGCTTTTTGGCTCGCGGCGCGCCCGAGCCAAAGGTCGAGGCAACACGGCCGGCGTCGGGCGAGACCCCACGATGGCGCTCGGTCCCATAGCTGCTGCCGCCAAAGAAATCGTCGAAGCTCGATCCGCCGCGCGAACCGGAACCGCCGGTCGAGCGCGTATGCGAGCCAAACACCTTGCCGCCATACATATCCGAGCCCATGCCCGAGCCAAAGGTGCCGTGACGGTCGCCGCGTTTCTCCCAGCCCGTGCCCTCAAAACCGGCAGAACCGATACCGCTAAACTCGATATCCTCAAACGGAATCTCGTTGAGGAAGCGAGAGCGCGGGTTGGCAGAGGTCGAGCCGTAGGTGCGACGCGTGGCCGCATAGGTCAGGAACAGGCGCTTACGGGCACGCGTGATGGCAACGTAGGCCAGGCGACGCTCCTCCTCGAGCTTGCCCGGGTCATCGCTGCCGCCAAAGTCGTGCACGTGCGGGAAGATACCCTCCTCCATGCCGGCCACGAACACCGCCGGGAACTCCAGGCCCTTGGCGGAGTGGATGGTCATCATGGTAATGGCATGCGTCTCGCCGGCCAGGGAATCCAAGTCGGAGCGCAGGGCCAGCCACTCCATGAGTGCCGGCAGTGCCTTACAGGTGAGCGGACCGTAGGTGCGCTCGATCTCGTCGGCATGCACGACGCCCGCCGGTAGCTCTGTTGGCACGGCATACGCGTTGCCCGCGATGGCGGCGGCCAGGGCATCCTGCGGCGAGAGCGCCGGGGCGGCTAGGCTATCGAGCGGATTGGAGCCCGCGGCGTCACGAGCGCCGACAAGTGCCTCAAACGAGGATGCCGGAGCGGACGGCCCCGGCTCGGACGCGGGCGCACTCACCACGGCGGACTCGGACTCGGCGACGGACGGCACGTCGGCAACACCGGCCGCGCGCAGCTCTTCTAGACTCTCGAGCGTACCCTCGATATCCTCGTGCGTCTCCTCAAATTCGGCGGCGACGCCCAGGAATTCCTGGATGTTCTCGGCGCGGCTCTCGGACTCCATGGTGCCCTCGGCGCGAAACGCCTGCAGCAGGCCCGTCTTATCGACAATCATCTCGACGACGTCCTTGAGCTCGCCGTCCATGCGGCGGCCCTCGCGCACCAGCGCCACAAAACTCGACAGGCCGTTGCGCACCTTGGCACTAAACATGCCCGTCTCGGCTGTTGCGATCTCGCAGGCCTGGAAGAACGAGCAGCGGTTGTCGCGCGCCAGCTGCTCGATCTTTTGGATCGAGGTGGAGCCGATGCCGCGGCGCGGCGTGTTGATGACGCGCTTGACGCTCATCTCGTCGGCCGGGTTCACGATCATCTTGAGGTAGGCCATGACGTCGCGAATCTCGGCGCGGTCGAAGAATCGCGTGCCGCCGACGATCTTGTAGGGCACGCCCGCGCGCAGGAACATATCTTCGAGGATACGCGACTGGGCGTTGGTGCGGTAGAACACGGCGATATCGTCGTAGCTCGTACCCTTGGCATGCAGCTTTTCGATCTCGCCGGCAATCCAGCGACCTTCGTCGCGCTCGTCGCTTGCCTGGAAAGCCTGAATCTTCTCGCCATCGCCCTCGGCCGTAAACAGGCGCTTGTCCTTGCGCTGCGAGTTGTGGCGAACAACGGCATTGGCGGCGCTCAGGATGTGACCCGTGGAGCGATAGTTCTGCTCCAACTTGACGGTCTTGCAGTTTTTAAAGTCCTGCTCAAAGTCCAAGATGTTGGTGATATCGGCGCCACGCCAGCTATAAATGGACTGGTCGTCGTCGCCCACGACCATGAGGTTTTGGTACTTGGCGGCCAGCAGGTTGGCGATTTCGTACTGGACGTGGTTGGTGTCCTGATATTCGTCGACGCTAATGTAGCGGAAGCGCTCTTGGTACTTGTCGAGCACCTCGGGGCGGGTGCGCAGTAGCTCGAGCGTGCGCACGAGCAGGTCGTCGAAGTCCATCGCGTTGGCGGCGCGCAGGCGGCGCTCCAGCTCCAGGTAGACTTGCGCGGCCTTTTTGTCGTTGGGGCTATCGGCGCTCTTGAGCATGTCCTCGGGCCCGATCATGGCGTTTTTAGCAGAGCTGATCTTGCTGCGGATCATGTTGATGGGGAACTGCTTTTGCTCAATGCCGAGCGCCTGCATAATGTCGCGCACCATGCGCTTTGAGTCATCGTCATCGTAGATGGTGAACTGGCCGGTGTAGCCCAGCAGGTCGGCGTCCTCGCGCAGCATGCGCACGCACATGGCATGGAAGGTGCACACCCACATGCCACGGGTGCCGCTTGGGATGAGTGCCGCCAGACGCTCGCGCATCTCGGCCGCAGCCTTGTTGGTAAACGTGATGGCAAGAACCTGCCAAGGCTTAACACCCAGGTCGCCGAGCATATGTGCGATGCGGAAGGTCAAGACGCGGGTCTTGCCCGAGCCGGCGCCGGCGAGCACCAGCAGCGGTCCCTCGGTGGTCAAGACCGCCTCGCGCTGGGCGGGATTAAGGCTGTCGATGTCGACAAGCGGCTTGGCGGGCGCAGGTGCCGGCGCGGGAGCGTCGTAGATGTCGAGCGGAACGAGCTCGGGCTCCGGCGCAGCGGGGGCGGTGTATGCATCGAGTGGCACGGGTTCCGGCGCGGGCGGCACGGGTACCGCGGCGTTCTTTTCCCAGGGCAAGGGCTGGGTCATGGGCGACTCCTCATCTGACGGACGGCGCGCCTGCGGGCAGCGCCATAGTTTGAGCCGTACCAGTATACCGAGCCGCGCGGACACCGACGCAAATCACACCACGACTCCGTGCGCCACCATCGGACCCACCCCATCGCCCAAAAAAGAGGGCAGCATAGACCTTTTGGTCATGCCACCCTCTTTGAATGACAAGCTGTCGCTCTGGCCGCCGCGCAGCGTCAACCAAGTTACAGGCCGAGCATAGGCTCCAGAACGAAGAAGTATGCGAGCACCACGATGCCCAGGATGATGCGGTAGACGCCGAAGCACTTAAAGTCGTGACGGCGGACGAAGCCCATAAGCCACTTGATGGCAATGAGCGACACCACAAAGGCCACGATGCAGCCCACGCCCAAGATGGCGATCTCGTTGGTGCCGAACGTGCCGCCCTTAATAAAGTACTTGACCAGCTTGAGCGCACTTGCGCCAAACATAACAGGAATAGCCAGGAAGAACGTGAACTTAGACGCCACCGAGCGCGTGCAGCCCAGCAGCAGGCCGCCGATGATGGTAGAACCGGAGCGAGACGTACCAGGCACCAGCGAAAGCACCTGGAAGCAGCCGATACCCAGCGCAGTCTTCCAGCTGAGGTCCTCGAGCGTGGCGATGGAACCAAAGTCCAGGTTCTCGTCATCGTCCTCATCCTCAGCGGTAGCCGCGGCGGGCGCCGCAAAGTGCGCACCGGCGGGACGTCCACCCGACACCACAGCACGCGAACCAAACGAACCGGCAACGGCCATTTCCTCGCGCTTGCTCGCGCGCCAGTTCTCGATCACGATAAACAGCACGCCGTACACAATGAGCGCCAGCGCCACGACGGGAGCGTTGTAGAAATGCTCCTCCATCCAGTCGTTGAGCGGCAGGCCGATCGCCGCCGCAGGAATGCAACCGAGCACAATCTTGCCCCACAGCACCCAGGTGTCGCGACGGCCCTCCTTGCCCTTGCTGGGCGAGAACGGGTTGAGCTCGTGGAAAAACAGCACGCAGACGGCCAGAATGGCGCCGAGCTGAATCACGACCAGGAACATATTCCAGAACGTCTCGCTCACGTTCATCTTGACGAACTCGTCCACCAAGATCATGTGGCCCGTCGACGAAACGGGCAGCCATTCGGTGATGCCCTCGACCAGGCCCATGAAGGCAGATTTTAAAAGCTCGATGATATCCAAAGGGACCCCCTCGTTAGACACCCGCCGATATTGTTCTGCGGACGGTGCGGGCGATGTCCCATTATCAACCGTTGGCGGCGCGCCTGCGCCTACCCTTACCAAAAAACTCGCCCGTTCACAGAATTGCGAGCGGTCAAACCCAAATCCTTGGGTATAACTGCAACAAGATAAAGTGTCCGGCGGCCAACGCGCCCGCGCCCGCCCGATGCACGAGCCCCGTGCCCGTGCGATAGACCAAGGAGGAAACCATGAACGAGGGCTACACCAAGGTATTTGTTTCACTCGACGGTACTGAACAGCAGGATTTTGTGCTCGCACGCGCCATCAAGGTCGCCGCGAACAACGGCGCCAAGCTAATCATCGGCCACGTTATCGATTCCACGGCGCTCGAGAGCGCCGGTTCCTATCCGGTCGATCTGGTCAACGGCCTAGAGGAGGCATTTAAGAACTCCATCGCCAAGCAGCTCGAAGAGGCCAAGGCCAATCCCGACATTCCCGAGGTCGAAGTCATGATTCGCGCCGGCCGTATTCGTGAGACGCTCAAAGACGAGATGCTCGACGTGGTCAAGCCCGACCTGGTGCTCTGCGGCGCCCGCGGCCTGTCCTCGATCAAGTATGCGCTGCTGGGTTCGATTTCGACGTTCCTGCTGCGCAATACGGACTGCGACATCCTGGTCGTGAAGTAGGTTCCTTCCCGTCGGCGCAAGGCCTGCGGGGTTATCACGCCGACGTCCTCGCCGCTTCGCGGCTGCGGGATGTCGGCTTAGATAACCCCTCCCGGCCTTGCGCCTTCGTCACCATACTTCAACGAGTTAGCTGATAAAAGATGGCGTG
>NZ_QRKJ01000002.1:0-69997 GCF_003471905.1 Collinsella sp. AM16-21 | reverse complement strand
TGATAAAAGATGGCGTGCCGCCCCGGTTGGGGCGGCACGTTTTGTTTGGGTGGACGTCTGCCGTGTGCGCTACTCGAAATATTGGAACTTATTCGTCGAGAAGGCGAATGTTACGACAAAGCCTTCGCCGGGGTCGGAGGCTGCGGTAACGTCGATGCCCATCTTGGAGCACAGGCGCGCCACCAGGTAGAGGCCAATGCCCGTTGCGCGCTTGGTGGTGCGGCCGTTGTCGCCGGTAAAACCCTTCTCGAACACGCGCGGCAGGTCGGCCGCGCTCACGCCGCAGCCGTTGTCCGCGACGGTAAGCTCGATGCGTTCGCTCGCCAGGCCCTCGTCCAGCAACGCGCCCGAAAACACGATCTTTGCGCCGTCCTCGCGCGCATATTTGATGCTGTTCTGAATAAGCTGGCCTAGAATAAACTCGAGCCATTTCTCGTCGGTAAAGACCTCAAAGTCGAGGTTCTCGCACACCGGAGCCACGTGCGCCGCGATAAGCTCGCGCGCGTTGGCTTTAATCGCGCCCGTCACCAAGGTCTTGAGATCCCAACGGCGAATCAGGTAGTCGCGCTCCACGACTTCCGAGCGCGCATAGTACAGCGCCTGGTCGATATAGCGCTCCACGCGAGCCAGCTCGCGACCCAGGTCATCCACACGCGACAGGTCGTCTTCGCTGCCGTCCAGGTTTTCCAAAATCAGGTGGGCCGCCGCCAGGGGCAGCTTGGCCTCGTGGACCCAGCTCTCGATATAGTCGCGATAGTCATCGGTCTGACGTCGGCCTTCGGCAACCTCGTCGCAGGCAGCTTTGCCCACCCGGCGCAAGACCTCGTATTCGAGCTCGCCCTCGGCATAGGTCGGGCATTGCACCATCTCCTGCACCCATGCGGGACTCTCGAGCTCCTCTGCCGCGCGCTCCAACTGACGCAGAAAACGGCGACGGCGAGCGTACTCGATCACGATGCCGAGCATACCGAAGATAAAGGACACGCCAACCGCCACGACCACGATAGAAACGGGTGCGCCGGCGACCGTCAGCACAAAGCAGCTCAGCAGCACGCCGCACGTCCACACGGCGACGGGAAGCAGTGCATCTTTAAAGAACTTGCCAAACGACATAGCCGGCCCCTAGACCGAATAGCCTTGGCCGCGATGCGTGGTCAAATACCCCTTGATGCCGATTTTTTCGAGCGTGGTGCGCAGGCGGTTGATGTTGACGGTGAGCGTGTTGTCGTCCACGAAGGCATCGGAGTCCCACAGGTCCTGCATGATGGCCGAGCGCGAGACGATCTTGCCCGCGCGGCTCAGGAGCAGAGAGAGGATGCGCAGCTCGTTTTTGGTGAGCTCGGTGCTGTCGCCGGTTGCCGTGTTGGTGACCGCGGAGCGGGCGAGGTCGAGTTCCAGCCCCTTGTGGACCATGGTGCTACGCTCGCCTGCCGCCGTGGTGCGGCGCATCAGCGCGTTGATGCGCGCCACGAGGACGCGGGCGCTATAGGGCTTGGAAACGAAGTCGTCCGCGCCGAGCGTCATGGCCATGACCTCGTCGATCTCGGTCGTGCGCGACGTGAGGACGATGATGGGAACCTCGGATTCGCGGCGGACTTCGTGGCAGATATGCTGGCCGTCTTTGACGGGAAGCGTCAGGTCGAGCAGTACCAAGTCGGGTGCAGCGGCCAGGATGTCACGCGAGACATGCTCGAACGACTCGCAGGCCTCGACCTCAAAACCGGCACGGGCAAGGATATCGGCAAGCTCACGACGAATGGGCTCGTCGTCCTCAACGATATAGATCAGCGCCATGGATTCCGTTCCCCCCTCTTGGTTGTCTTACTGCCATTATTGCCGCGAAGTCGCCGGTGCGCGCCTCGCGCGGCATTAAGATGACAGAACTGTTCGCGAACGAAAGCGTTCGAATCGCCCCTCGCTCGCAGCGGGCGCGGGGATCAAATGATTAAATAATCCCCGTCCCAGAATAATCATTTAGCGGCGGGCGCGAAGCTTTTCGTAGCCGTCGGCAAAGAAGGCGACCGTCGCGGCATCAGACTCGGCGGCGTCGGCGTCGGTGGCAGGCACCACGCCGTGCTCGTCGCTTACCAGGAACAAGGCGCCCTTGAGCTGTGCGGGAATGTCTACGCGCGTGACCGGGATGCCCTTGGTCTGGGCCAGCTGCTCTATGAGCGTCGCCGTGCCACACAGGCACTCGTCCGCCGGCGCCACAAAGGCCAGCTCGCCGTTGTTGACGGCAGCGAGCAGCTCGGGCGCCACGCCGGTTTCGTCGGCCTCGGAGCGGGCCTCGGCGGAGCGGGCACGCAGCGCCTTGGCCGAAGTATCGGCCAGCGGCTCGTACTCACCCACCGTCATGGCGGCATTGCCGTTAACGTCGATCACCAGCATGAGCACGCCGTCGTGCGCGGTGTAATCGCCCTCGGCAAGCGACCACTCAACGTGCTGCTTGGCCCAGCTGAGCATGTTATGGGTAAGCGGCTCGCCCTGCACCAAGCGCTCGGACAGCGCGCGAATGTGACGGTTGAGCATGGGCACCTTTTTGTTGGACATGCGCCAACGGCAGATAAGCGCGGGCTTGTCGAGCGTAAACTTCTCGACCGCCTCCTGATTGGCGCAAAAGTCCTCGTACGCACGCTGATCCTCGGCATTGCCAAACAGCTCGGCATCATCAATCTGGGGCATGGTCATACCTTTCGTGTTAGTCATTCCGTCCTCTTATACCAAAAAGACGGCCCTCCAAACGGAGCGACCGTCTTTTGCAGAGATTATTTTGTCCCGAGGCGAAACTTAGTGCCTAAAGTGGCGGGCGCCCGTGAAGACCATCGCAATACCATGCTCGTTGCACGCCTCGATGCTCTCGTCGTCGCGCTTAGAGCCGCCGGGCTGGATGATGCAGGTCACGCCATGCGCGGCAAGCACGTCGACGTTGTCGCGGAACGGGAAGAATGCGTCGCTTGCGCAGGCAAAGCCGCCCTTCTCCACGCCCTCGCGCTCGCAGAAGTCCTCGGCACGCTCGCAGGCAAGTAGCGCAGAGTCGACGCGGTTGGGCTGACCCGGGCCCATGCCAATGCCGGCCTTACCCTTGGAGACCAGGATGGCGTTGGACTTAACGCCCTTGCAGACCTTCCAGGCAAACTCGAGCTCGGCCATCTCGGCGTCGGTGGGCTTGCGGTCGGTGGGGAACGTAAAGGTCGCGGGGTCCTCGGTCACGTGGTCGACCTCCTGCACCAGCATGCCGCCGTCGATGGAGCGCAGCTCCACCTGGGCGCCGTGGTCCACGCCGCCGGTAGCCAGCACGCGCAGGTTGGGGCGCTTGGCCATGCGCTCGAGCGCCTCGGCAGTGTAGCTCGGGGCGATGATGACCTCGACGAACTGCTTGTTCTGATCGGCAAAGTGCTCGACCAGCTCATAGGGAACCTCGCGGTTGCAGGCGATGATGCCGCCGAAGGCGCTCTTGGGATCGCAGGCGAAGGCGCGGTCGTAGGCAGCCGTGATGTCCTCGGCAACGGCAGAACCGCAGGGGTTCTGGTGCTTGAGGATCACGCAGGCCGGCTCGTCGAACTCGCGGACCAGGTTCCAAGCGGCATCGGCATCCAGATAGTTGTTGTAGCTGAGCGGCTTGCCCTGGATCTGCTCGGAGCCAACGAGCGGGAACTGCGAGCTCGCGGTGTTCTCGCAGCCCTCGGCAAAGCGGTAGACCGTAGCCTTCTGCTGAGGATTCTCGCCATAGCGCAGGTCGTCGACCTTCTCCAGCGAAATCTCGAGCTTGGCAGAGGTATCCGCCACGTCACTTGCCTGGGCGGCAAGCCAACGGGAGATAGCCGTGTCGTAGGCGGCGGTGGTCTGGTAGACCTTCACCTGCAGGCGACGACGGGTGGAAAGCGTGGTGCAACCGCCGGTCTCGTGCATCTCGGCCAGGACGGCATCATAGTCGGCCGGATCGGAGATGACGGTAACGCTCGTGGCGTTCTTGGCAGCAGAGCGCAGCATGGAGGGACCGCCGATGTCGATGTGCTCGATGGCATCCGCGAAGGTGACCTCGGGGTTGGCAACGGTCTTCTCGAACTCGTACAGGTTGACGACGACCAAGTCGATCAGCTTAATGCCGTGCTGAGCGGCCTCCTGCATGTGCTGCTCGGAATCGCGGCGGGCCAGCAGCGCGCCGTGAACCTTGGGGTGCAGGGTCTTAACGCGGCCGTCCATCATCTCGGGATAGCCCGTGAACTCCTCGATGGGGGTTACGGGAACGCCCGCGTCCTCGATGGCACGAGCCGTGCCGCCCGTAGAGATGATCTCGACGCCAAAGTCATCGACCAGCGTCCGTGCGAAATCGACGACACCCGTTTTATCGGTAACCGAGATCAACGCGCGTGCGATCTTCACATCAGATCCCATGCAGTCCTCCTGTCTGGTACGCCGCCGTGCTCTGTGAGTCGGTGATACGTCGATCTGCAGCGCTCGCGCAGCGGCATTGAAAATACTGATTCAATGTAGCGCATCGAGCGCGTCGATGCACCCCGCAACGGTCGCATGTGCAGAAAAAGCTTGCGAGCGGAGGGCATGGGCGCGGCACCGGGCGCGGTGAGTTCATGGAACACAGGGGCACCATAATTCGATGCCAATGGCGTGGTAGAACTGTGCTCGATATGCATCCGCAAAAGAAAGAGGCATCATGGTCTCGCGGGTTCTCTACCGACCGTTTGATACCGAAGACTTCGACACCATCGCGCTGATTCTGCAGCAGCTTTGGCATAACAATTCGGATAACGATGAGTACAACCGCCTTGAGGCCGCGTGCGACCTTGCCTACTGCCTTTCGTCGTCGACGTTTTCGCAGGTTGCCGTCATCGACGGCCAGGCGCGCGGCATTGCGCTCGCGCGTGCGGGGCAAAGCTCCGGCGCCACCGTCAATGAACATTGGATGGATACCGAGCGCGCGCTGCTATCGCAGATGCGTGAGCTGGAGCCCGATGCCTGCGCCGAGTATCTCTCGTTTGTGCGCGCAACCATCCGCACCAACAACCGTCTGCTCGAAAGCAGCCCCCTGCCACACGACAACGAGGTCACGCTGCTTGCCGTGGATCGCGATGTCCATGGCCTGGGCGTTGGCTCGGTCTTGCTCGACGCCGCGGTCTCGCACCTGTCCTCGCGCGGGGCGACAAGAGCGCACCTGTACACCGACTCCAACTGCTCATGGAAGTTCTACGAGCTGCACGGCTTTAAGCGCACGGCCACGCACCGCGCCAACCGCGAAGAGCGCCGCCACGACATGCCGCGCGAAAGCTTCCTCTACGAACTCGATCTAACAGCCTAAACCTGGCAGCTAGGGACGTTCCTTTTGTGCCGGCACCCCGGGACACTCCTTGGCAGCAACCGCACCTAGTCGTTAGGAACGTTCTTAAATGACTAGTTGCTGGGGACAGTCTTCGTAGGTAGCGCGTAAAAAGGGGATGGGCTTTCCCCGACGGCTGTCGAGAAAAGCCCATCCCATAATTTACGACCGTTAGAACGTTCCGCCGCCGCCTCCGCCGACGCCGCCACCGCCGCCACCGGAAAAGCCGCCGCCGCTGCCGCCGCTCGAACTATCGGAACTCGAAGCCAGCTCGCGGATGGTCTCGTGGTACACATCGTTGAACGAATCGAGCGGGGACTCGTTGCCGTAGTGATGGTAATACCACCAGTAGCAGGGGTAGTTGTCGTAGAAATCGTCGCTGTTGCGCAGGTCCGCAGGCACGGCCTCGGCCAGCTGTCGCAGCACTTCTTTCGAAACGCCCAGGGCAACGCCCATCACCAGCAGTTTGTTCCACAAGATCAGGTCGCTGGGAATGGCCTCCTTCAGGCGCGTAAAGTCCTCAAGCCAATGCTTGAGCGCTTTACAGCGAGCCGCCACCTCGGCGCCCTCCGGCGTGTAGCGACGGAAGGTGCAGCTCAGGACAAAGCCCACGATCGTGACGGGGATCGAGATCATAGCGGCACCGACATTGGCATCCGCAAAGTCGGCATAGAACAGAGAGCCCAAAATGCCACAGACAATAATGATGCCGAGAACCAAGCCGGCAACCAGGGCGATGGTGCCGTCCGAGGCGATAAGCTCGCGCGCCTCCAGCTTGCCCTTAACCGTGCTCTGATAGTCCTCGAGCTTGTCGCCAACAGATGTGGTGCGCTCGCTAGCGTACTCCTCCAGCTCGCTAAACGTGCGCGAACGGACTCCGTCCTTATCGGGCTTAACGCCGGCGAAGAAGACCTTGAGCACATCGCGATCGATGCCGTCCTTCTTGGCAGCCTTCCAGGCCTCGTCGGTCACTGTGATGCGATACGTCTGCTCCTCTTTTTCGCGACGGAGCAGACCCTTCTTCTTGGTCTCGGTCGCTTCTTCCAGCTTGATCACGCGGTCGTCGGTAAGCTTCATAAGCGTGGCGATATATGCCTGATCGGGCACCTCGTTCCAGCTCATGAGGGCCGAAAGCACGGCGGGATGGTCGGCCGAAGGCACATCGCGGAAATATTCGTCCTGGAAAAGCGGCTTGGGCTTGCGGCGGCGCAGCTTGAGCACAACGATTGTGCCGGTAAAGGCCACCGCCGCGACAACACTTAGCACGGCAAGCGCATTGGCAATCATGCGAGCGTGAGCGCGGCGAGCGTTGGCCTCGTCGGCCCATTCCTTCTCTTCGCTCAGAATCGTCGACATGCGCTTTTCGCCCGAGACGGCAAGCTGCGGCACCCAGTCGCTGGGGAAGGCGATGCGTGCCTCGGCGAATTCGCCCTCATGCACGCAGGGAATGGTATAGGTGACCATGGGCTCGTCCGCATCGAGCGACACGTCGCCCGTCAGCGGGCCGTGGCCCCATGCGCGGAAGTTATCGCCCTTGACGGCAGCCGTCCCGGCAGCGGCATTTGCAAAGTAGACTTCCATCTCGACGTCATCGGAGTCCGCAGACCAGCCGTCACCCACAAATTTCCAGTAGAGCTCGGCGGTATCGGCCCAGTTCATAACCGCACCGGTCATGGAATAACTCACGTAGTAGATTGCGCTGTCGCCGCTCTCGTGAGGGCTGAACACCTTAATCTTTACGCCGTCGTCGGACTGCTCCACCGTGTAAACGCCGTCGTCGCCTTTATTTGCGCTGTCGACCTTGTTAAACGCAGTGTCGTCTTCCTCGACGCTCAGCACATTGACGACCACCGAGCCGCCTTGCTGGTTAGAGCCTGTATTGATATCCCAATACACGCCGTTAATGTCATCGTCGAAATCGAACTGGCGTCCCTCGACAACGGTCAGCGAGCCATCGGCCTCAACCGTGGCACCGATATAGGTTTGGCTCATGGAGTAGCCGTCGGCGTGCGCGACGG
This sequence comes from Collinsella sp. AM16-21, assembly GCF_003471905.1. NCBI lineage: Bacteria > Bacillati > Actinomycetota > Coriobacteriia > Coriobacteriales > Coriobacteriaceae > Collinsella > Collinsella sp. AM16-21. The sequence goes on along the minus strand of NZ_QRKJ01000002.1, from coordinate 62,647 downwards.
CAGGCAGCAGCAACAACGCAAGCGCGACGAGTGCGCAGACGGAAGCGAACCGCGCAAACAGGCGGCGCTGCCGACAGGGCTGGGCAACGGGGGCGTTCATAGGCACATCCTTTGTCTGTGGTACCAGTAGCGTCATTGTCCCACGTTTGCGAGTTCATGTGACGAACATCTAGGTCAGCGGAGCGTCAAAACGGGACAAAAGTCACGCCCGCCGCCGGCACCTGGGGACGTTCCTTATCTGCCGGCAATCTGGGACACTCCTTGGCATAGCCCGCTCCGGCAATAGATACCACTTCATAGCTCCATCACAGGTGTAGCGGCTTTGTGTGGGCGCGGCATGCGCTGATTGAGCCGCCAGTTGAGGGGCATAAAGCAGTTGAGCGAAAACGGTTTGCCCCTTTGCCGTCCGCTTGAGGATCATGTCCCCCTTTTCCGCGGAAACCCCGGCAGTTGCGAAGAGCTGCCGGGGTTTCTGTCGTTTGAGGGCTAGATTGATTGACGACGATTAAGGCGCCGAGCCGGTGGTCCGGCACGCGCAACGTGTGGCCTCAGCAACTTGCAGGCCACGGCAGCGTCTCCCCCACCACGCCCCGCGCTATACTCGTCCGCATGGACATCAACGCACGCAACATAGCAACAACCGCCGCCGACGCGCCAACGACGCCGGCCGCTCCCGCGCCCGTCGTGGGGCGCTTCGCCCCGTCGCCCTCGGGCCGCATGCACCTGGGCAACGTGTTCAGCTGCCTGTGCGCGTGGCTTTCGGTCCGCAGCCAGGGCGGCAGCATCGTGTTGCGCATCGAGGACCTGGACGATCGCTGCAAGCGCCCGGAACTTGCCGCCCAATTGATTGACGACCTAGCCTGGCTGGGGCTTGAGTGGGACGAAGGCCCCTACTACCAGCACGATCGCCTGGACTTGTACGAGGACGCCCTGCACCAGCTGCAAGACGCCGGCCTCACCTATCCCTGCTTTTGCACGCGCGCCGAGCTCCACACCGCAAGCGCGCCGCACGCGAGCGACGGCACGCCCATCTACCGCGGCGCCTGCCGAGGCCTTTCTGCCGAGGAGGTTGCCCGCCGCAGCATCCTGCGCGCTCCGGCCACGCGTCTGCGTGTGCCCGACGTCGACGACCTCGCCGGCGACGTGATCGAATTCGTGGACCGCACGTACGGAGCCCAATGCGAGGCACTCGCCACCGAGTGCGGCGACTTTTTGGTGCGCCGCAGCGACGGCGTGTTTGCCTATCAGCTGGCCGTGGTGGTCGACGACGCTGCCATGGGCGTCACCGAGATCGTACGCGGATGCGACCTGCTTGGTTCCACGACGCGCCAGATCTATCTGCAACATCTGCTGGGACTGCCCACACCGCGCTACGCGCACATTCCGCTGCTCATGTCGCCGGACGGCCGCCGCCTTTCCAAGCGCGATTGCGATCTGGACCTGGGCGAGCTCCGCACCCGCTTTGGCACACCCGAGGCACTGTTGGGATGGCTCGCCGGGCAAACAGGCATCGCGCCGGACACCACGCCGCGTACCGCCGAGCAGCTGGTCGAGCACTTTAGCTGGGACGTCATCCGCGCGCATCGGGAGAACATCACTGTAACGGTCGAGTAGCCAGCCACCCCGCCTCTACGCAACATCCCAGGACTGGAGTTCGTCGCCCAAGCGAACGATGCAGTCGTAGAGCACGGCGTGGCGCTCGGCCGGGTTGGCATCCCGATGGAAATGCCCGTAATACCAGCACTTGTAATCCAAGCGGTCTTCCAGCTCATCGAAAAATGCCGTAAGCCGATCAACGGCGGGGTAATTCCAGCCGGGTGCCGGATAAAGCGTGGGCGAAAGCATGCGCGTAGAGCAGGTGTGGGTGACCACGTAGTCGACCTTCCAACCCACGCTGTCGAGCTTTGCCCGCGCCTCCTCAAAGTTGCGCTCGTCCGGCAGTTCCTGCGGCCACCAGCTGGAATAGGGAATGCGGTATTCTTTGTCCACGCTCGTGGCGCCGCCCATGGTAAAGATCGTTGAGCCGTCGAGCTCAAAAACCTCGCCGCGCGTCAGGCGCCGTATGGGGGAGGTATCCGACAGACGCTGCGTCAGCCCACCGTGCCACAGCTCCATGGGACGCTCCGCCCAGTGATCGAAACGCTCGTGGTTGCCGTCGACGAACAGCACGGTATAGGGGCGCGACTCCAGCCAAGCGATGTCGGCACATTCCTCGGCAGAGAAATCCCAGGGAAAGCCAAAGTCGCCCGCGATAATCAGATAGTCGTCGCTCGTCAGGCTATCCCCAAGGTCCCAATCGCGCAGCTTTTGCATGTCGAGGCCGCCATGAATATCTCCCGTCACATAGACTGTCATCGGATCACCACTTCCCTCTTATAGGTTTCGAGATCGTGCTCGACCTGCTCATCGCCCGTGGCGTTGACCCACCACGGCCACTTAACGCAACACGCCGGCTCGTCGACCTGCGCAAACCATGACTTGAGCTCCTCCAAGCTCACCGGAGCGTAGCCGCTGGCGTCCACGCCCACGTCATAGCGCAGCAGTCCCTGCCGAAGGTTGAACTTGTTGTACGCGCCGCCGCAGCTGTGGATATGTCCGTGCAGATGCCAGCCACCGTGCGACATGCCCTGCCAATCGACCATGGGATAGTGGCTCAGCACGATTTTTTGACGGTCGATCTTGAGCACGCAAATGGGCGGCTCGACGATAAAAGCATCCGCCACCGCAGGCTGCGTCCAGTCTTTGTCATGGTTGCCGGGCAGCAGATGGACGCGCTTGCATGCAATGCTTTTGCGCAGCTCGTAGGCATCTTGGACCGTCATCTTAAAGCTGAAGTCACCCAAAATGTAAAGCTCGTCATCCGCAGCGACCTTGCTATTAATGCTAGCGACCATGGCGTCGTTCATCTGCCCAACAGTCGACCAAGGCCTGTCGGCGAGCCGCAGCATGTTCTCGTGCCCAAAGTGGGTATCGCTGGTAAACCAGATCATGGGGACCTCCTAACGCACTTGCTCAAAATAGTCACTCGCCGTCTCATCCTGCCCATCGGCACATCGCGCTTCGATCGGCACGATATCTTGGTAGATAAGACGATGCTTGTCATCGCGCCATTCATCGTCATGGTAATGGCCAAAGAACCAGGTGCGGTAGTCGAGCCGCCCGTCGAGCTCGCCCAAAAAGGCCTGCAGCGAATCGTCGTAGAACTCGCGATTGCACTCCATGCACAGCTCGTCAGCCAAATCGACCGGCGCCTCGTGCGTCACAACATAGTCGACCTTCCAGCCCGCGCGATCGAGCGAGGCGCGACAGTGTTTGATCTCGCGCTCACTCGGCATCTCCTCGGGCCACCACGTCTTTCCCTCCTGACGCCACTGTTTGTCATGGCTCGCGGCGCCACCCATGGCGAGCACCGTGGTCCCCGTGATGTCGAACACCTCGCCGCGCATCAGGTGCAGCACGTGCGGGCGAACCTCGTGAACGAGGCCTCCGTTCCACTCACGCATTGGCAGCCCCGCCAGCAGATGATGGTTCTCGTGATTGCCGTCGACAAAACACGTGGTCCAGGGCTTGGACTCAAACCAGTCGAGCCAGTATTTGTCGGTGTTCGAGCCGCTCCATATAAAGCCAAAGTCGCCGGCAACGATGACAACGTCATCGCGCGTCAGCGTTCGACCCAATGGCCAAACGCGCGACGAGAAGCGACTCGCCCCATACTCGGCAACACCGTGAACGTCTCCGGTAACGAAAATAGACATCAAACAACACCTCCGTGCTGTGCGACTCTGGACAAATCAATGGAAGAAATTGCAGGCCGGGCCGGCATCTGTATCCCTTAGGGCTTACCCTTCGTTCTCCCATCCAAACGGATCAAACACCCAAAAAACTAGATCGAGCACACTGTTGGCGGGCAGCATGTTGGGCAGGGCGTCTTGCCTCGCTTGAGTGCAGCCGCTAATGGTACGCTTGTTTTAATGGCGTTTTGAGGAAGGCTTTTGCACCCCGTAGAACGGTGGTAAATCTTGCCGTTCTTAGTGACGATTACCTTGATTTTTGAGGTATCCACACTGCGGGGCTCGATGGGCGCAGCCACCTCTTGACGAGCTGGCGCTGTTTTCCAAGGCTTGCCTCTCGAAAAACCAAAATCGCAGAATCGATTGATATAGCTGTCGAAACATCCATCGAACAGCAACCCCGTTGCCAGACCCGCCATGAATCCGCAGGCGATCGCGGCCTCTCCTCTTATTTGCATATATCCCTCCTTAATCAATCTTGAAGAAAAAGGCGGCGCGCGCCGCAGAGCCCATGCCCCTGCGGTGCGCGCCAAAAACAGCGCGCTTCCCTGTCCCTAACGGATCAGCTGGCGGCGCTTATCGGACAGGAATACGCCGGCGGCCACCAGGACCGTGCCGCCGATCACGAAGGTCTCACCCAGCAGCTCGGACGCATCGCCCGTGGCGGGCATCGCCGTCTGCCAAGTCGTGGCCTCGGTCTTTGCCTCCGCATGCTTGGCCTGGTACGTCACTTGCGTGACGGGCTGGGTCTGCTCGCCGTTTCCGCGGTCGGCGGCCTCTTGGCGAGCGATCTCGGCGTTAAGCTCGGCAATAGCCTGGTCGAGCTCGACCTTGGCGGCGGTGTAGTTGGCGAGCGCCTCCAAGTATGCCGGCGCCACGGCATCCGTCGCAGCCACGGCGTCATCGAGTTCGGCCTTGGCGGTCGCGGCACGCTCGGCGGCATCGTGGGCCGCAGCGATCTTGGCGTTAAGTACCTCGTCCGCATCGTCAGTGCTGCCGTTGACAATGGCTTCGGCAATATTGATTCTGCGCAGGCGGGCAACCGCGGCGGCAGAGGCGTCGCGCGCGACAGTCGCATCCACCACGGCATCGTCAGCCTCCACCACGTCATACTCGGCATCGCTCACGGCCATCGCCGCTGCATCGAGCGCGGCATCGGCAGTCGCTTTGTCCCCAGTGGCCTTGGCAAGTGCTGCGGCGGCATTCTTAAGCTGAGAGGCGCGGGCGGCAGCTGCATCAGATTTTGCCTGAGCCGTTGCCACGACGGCGTCGGCATCGCTTGCAGCCCGCTGCGCCATATCGAGCTCCACCTGAGTGGCAGCAGCATCGATGCCTGCCTGATCGGCATCGCCTTGGGTGGCAAGAAGTTCGGCCTCCGCCTCGCGCTGATTGGCACGCGCGCTTTCGAGTGCAGACGACGCCGCATCAAACGCACGCTGAGCAGCGGCGATATCGGCTGAGTACGCCGCTAGCTCATCCTGGGCCGCGGCAAGTGCATCCCGTTTGTCGCCAACACCGGCACGAGCGGCGTCCAGTGCGCGCTTGGCAGCAGCCACCTTGCCCTTGGCAATGTCGAGCTCGCCAGACTTGGCGGCCACGGCGTCCTGCGCTGCCGCAACAGCGGCGTTGGCAGCGCTCAAATCGGCGCGGGCATCGCTGACGGCACGCGCGGCGGCGTCAGCTGCAGCCTGCTTTTGCGCCACGGCAGCCTGGGCCTCCGAGGCCTTGGTTGCCGCGACATCAACGTTAGCGGCAGCGCGCTCAACCTGGGTTTGCTTTGCTGCAACGGCCTGCGATGCTGCACTCACCTTGCTGCCGGCATCGTCGGCCACGCCCTGCGCCACAGCAAGCTCCTTGCGTGCCGCATCCACGCCCTGCTCGGGATTTGCCAACGAGTCACACCACGCATTCAACGCAGCCTCATACTCTGCAACCGTCATCGGATTGAGGTTATACGGCTTATACCATTGACCAGAATATACAAATGTTTGCGCCTGTGTACTCCCGTACAGCGTCCCTCGCGTGCAAACGCCCATGCCCGTCACGGTGTAATCGGGGTTGATCACGTTGATGTAATGGCCGACTGAGCGAATTAACCCACCATGCTTCGCAGCGTAGTTATCAATCTCGGAGCTATGCATCGTATAAAAATCGTAAGCGGGCTTTCCCGTAAGGCCCGTCGCGCCCAGCGAGGCGGCAGCAGCGTCAAAGACGGCCTTCTCTTGATCGACCCACTGCTTAAACGGATTGCTTCCGTAGTTCCATGCCACGTTTTCGCCCACTTCGAACTGCCTGGCGTGATCGATCTTCGTGTCGGAGAAGTTCGCATCCGCAATGGCAGTCGCCATCATGGCATACGTCACCTTGAGCTCGCCTAGGCCAACGCTTGCGCGATACTCGTTGCACGCTTTGAGCCACACAACCGCCTGCTTCATGTTGGCCAGGCTCGTCGCGTCGACCTCCTCACCCACCTTGTTATAGCTAGCGAGTTTGCAGTTGAGGATGATATCCGCCGCATCGTCGGCACCCACGCTCTTAAAGAACGCGATAGCACCCTGGCGGTAGTTCTCTGCCGATGCGTTCGCCGTTGCCTGAGCGGCATCGAGCTTTGCCTGGGCCTGAGCCACAGCCTGGTCGGCCTGCTGCTTTTGGGCCTTCGCCTGATCGAGCGCCTTGTCGGCAGCGTCTTTCTCGTCCTTGGCCGCCGAAAGCTTGGCCTGGGCATCGGCAAGCTCCGTGAGCGCACTGGCATGATCGGTCTTGGCCTGGTCAAGAGCGGCATCTGCCGCAGCCTTGGCGGCAACAGCGACATCCAGCTTGGACTGAGCATCGGTAGCAGCCTGTTGCTGGTCGGCAACTGTCTGCTGGGCAGTCCGCACCTCGCCCTGGGCAGCGGCAGCGTCCTGCTCGGCGGCAGCAAGCTCACCCTCGCGCTGCGACTGCGCGGCCTTGGCGGCGGTCAGGGCTTCGGACGCAGCGACCACCTTTGCCTTGGCGGCCTCGTACTCCGGCCCCGCAGCGCCCTGCTCGGCTCGGTCCAGATCGGCCTTGGCCGCGTCATAGCTCGCCTGCGCGGCATCCACGTCCGCATCTGCCGCGGCCTTTGCCTGCTGAGCTGCCGAAAGCTTGCCCTGCGCGTTCTGCTGCTTGACAGCGGCGACAGCGACAGCGGCCTGGGCATCCGAGAGCTTGGCCTGCGCATCGGCGGCCCGCTGCTTTGCCTGCTCCAGGTCGCTTGCTGCCTGCTCTGCAGCAGCCTGGGCAGCGGCTACGGCCTCGGGCGTGGCATCGGATGCAGCAGCCCGTGCAGCTTCGAGAGCAGACTGGGCATCGCGGGATGCCTTCTGGGCGGTAGCCAGGGCTTCGTCCTTGTCCGTCAGATTCTTCTTGGCGGCATCAAGCGCAGCCTGAGCGTTCTCAAGCGCCTTGACATCCGCATCGGCCTTGTCCTGCGCAGCGCCCATCTGCTTTTCCAGCTCGGCCGAGGCAGCAGAGGCCGCGCTATCGCTCGCACCACGGGCCGCGTCATAGGCACCCTGCACCTGCTGCTGGTTGGCGGCAGCGACATCGTAGGGAACAGCAGCCGTTTCCAGATCGGCCTTGGCGGCAGCGGCCTTAGCACGAGCCACATCGACCGCAGCCTGCAGGTTGGCGACCTTCTGCGCCGCCGACACCGTGCCCGCGCCAGTACTAGCAGCGGCCGCGCTCGTCAACGGAGACAGCACCGCAGCCGGCTTCCCAGTAGCGTCGGCACCGTTCGCGCCCTGTGCCACCGCGGTCAGCGGAGACAGCAGCGACCCGCCCGTCATGGCGATCGTCGCCGCGGCAACCGTCGCTATGCGCCCGGCGGCCTTCGTCTTACCCGCAGCGCCGCCGTTGATGTTCTTATTCACGTTCTTGCTCATTGCCGATTCCTTCCCACGATGAGCTGATGTCTGACACGCATAGTCGATCTAACGTGCCCCGCTAAAAAGAGGTGATAACGGGGTAATTAAATCGGAGGAGTTGGAGACAAGCCCACATCCATCAGCGGATGCCGAGCTCATACTCTCGCTCGCGCTCAATATCATTCAGGTACTCATAATCTTCGGAGCTAAGCTCTAAATCATCTTGAGCGAACATGTAGTTCTCAGCCTTAGAACAAATACTGTAACCGCAGATGGTATTGAAATCGATATGGTCGGTATTGTCGTTGTAAAGGGGGAAAATTCTGCTGGTCATGCTCAAATACCTCTCAACATAAACTGAAAACTCGTTTGCTTGGTCTCTTTTTGAGACCCCATCTGATGTGCTATGGCTGCAGTATATGTTCTCCCCTTTTACAATGCAAGCATAATTTCAAAAAGTTCTAGGAGCGATAATTGCGCAACACCATCACTTGCCGCCACCGCCATCCCCCACCGCGCCCTCACGCGCAGCGCACTCGTTGAGATACTTGACCGGAATCGGCCACCTGGAGGGAGCTCCGTAGCGCGAAAGCCCCACATTGACCAGCTGAACCAGCAACTCGGACAGATCTTCGCCGTCGAGCATCTCAATCGAGCGCACATGGATCGCCGTTGCCACATCCTCTTTGGTGCCGTTGTTGACGCCGACAAAGTAGCAGGTCGTCCCTGCGCGTTCGAACGTTCCAATGCCGTAATAGGACGAGTTGAAGCTCTCGAAAAACTCCTTCTTACGACCCGCCTTACCCGTAAGCTGATAATCGCGCACCAAGGTCACAAAGTTGTTGGAGAAGGTCGTTAAGCCCGTATCCCGCACGCGTGCGAGCATAGACCGCTCGCTCGCCTGCACGTCAAAGATATAGGCATCCTTGTCGAGTTTGCCTTCGGCCGTCAGCAGCTCGAGCTCCATCTCATCCACGGGACCGTCCTCGATCGGATGTGAGGCGTAGTCCATGGCCCCATCCACACCGATCGTCAACATCGCAAGGCGCTCATCCAGCTCAACTTTATCCTTCTCCTTGCGCGGGACATTGACCACGCCGCAGGCCGTCACCGACTCAACGCCAAAAGAGCCAAGGTCAAACGCCCTCACCCGTCCGTCGGCAACATCTTGCTTAACCAGCAGCTCTTTGAGCATGGCCCCCAGGATCGCCTCTTGCACATTGCGGTCCTTTTGCTTTGGCGCCACCTTAAACAGTGGCTCGCACACATCCGGCGTCACGTGCTGTTCCACCACGCCAACATGTAAGGCATAGCCGTCGTCCTCAGCAACCTCATTGGGCACAACGACAAGGTTCAGCGCCCGCGATTCCACGGTCCTTCCGCCATACGATGCGCGAACGCCCCACGAGGAATCGCTAAGTCGATCGGCCAGCCGGCGCGCCACTTCGGCAAGCCCATTACGCGCAAACGACACCACGATTCGCTGCCCCGCCATGCGCTCCGCAACCACGCGCATGTACTCATCGCCCTTGAGCACCTCGTAGAAACTCTTACGCGGGTATTCCATGAGCGTCACCCGGGCAAATTCGCTGTAACGGCGTTCGAGAATCTGCAGCTCTCGATACAGGATGCCCTTCTTGGTATAGGCGACCTTGTCCGCCTGGGCCGAGAACGTCAGATCACGGCGCTTGGACGGCTTGTCGCCCTTGGCTCGGCGCAGGATGTACTCGTCTTTTTGTTCGTGGGCAAGCACCATCGTCGCCACGGGCGATAGCCTGTAGCCCACTTGGCTCTTAATCTTTTCGAGCTCTTTCTCGTCACCTTGTGCCCTGCCAATAAGCACACGGCGCTTGGTGAACGTCCGAATCTTAAGATCAAAGGTGCAGTCTTCATCGATAACGATTTCAACCGTTTCGATCTTGGCAGGTCCCCTTCCATCGCTTTCGACAGCATCGCGGCGGGCACCCTTGGCGCTAATGACATACAGGTGCCCGGTGTCATTGGGAACTTCGTCCTCAATCCCCTCAAACTGAGAGCAGGAGTTGAACAGCAAACGGAGTGCAACGCAATCGTCCAGCTCGTCCCAATGAGTTTTAATCGGAACCAACTGCTCCTGATAAAGCGAGGCATTAAGGTCGCCCGTCTGCACGCCCGCTTTGACCATCAGAAAGACGCGGTTGTCCGCAAGCTGCGTGAGCGCGACGACCTTGCCCGTCTGGCACACATCGGCCATAAAGTTCGCCACGGCATGCTTACCAGCATCGCCTACGTTGCACCAAAAGACCGAGTAGCGCTCCTCGGCAGCAGCGGCGTCGAGCTGCAGCTTAAACTCAGATACGGCAATGTCTCCCAAGCCACACGACTGGTTATGCTTCGATTGCACGATGAATCGCCTCCATCATCTCCAGGCTGATTGCTCCATCAGCTGCCATATAGGGGAAGGAGAACACCATCCCCTCGCCATCGATTGGCTTTTGACGTAGCTCCAGCGCCGCTTCATCGGCCAAAACATTGACGATCAACAGGCGCTTCGCCCCAACTTTTTGGGCCTTTGCCTTAAAGCGCTCAGCATCCGTAGTCTCGCCGCCGGAGCGCCTGTAGGCCTCGTAGGCGCCGATGCGATAGTGCTTAAAATCGATCCACACCCCAGTCTTGTTGCCAGCGGCATCGAGCACCTCAAAATCGCCGCCCGTCTCGGCATGGGCAGCGTCACCACGCGCAAGCAAATACCGGCCATCGTAATACGCCTCGAAGATGGCCCTACCGGCAGACTCTCCCAGTTCTCCCAGATACACCGCCTGGAACATATAGGGCGTCATGTGCGCCGTCGCCGCCGGTTGCAGCATCGCGGGCACCCCGTCGCGCGACCAACGCTCGCGCACCTCCCGAATCGACAGCAACTCGGGCACGCGGGCCGCCGTCTGGCTTACCTGGCGAACCGTCGCGCCCTTTAACCCCTCGTCGTAGCGGCAGCACTCCTCCAGGCGGGCAGCAATCTGCTCAACAGGTTCACCCTCATAGCTGGGAAACTCAAAATGCGGCACCTTACACGCTCCGCCCTGCGCATACGCATAGCCACTCGCGGGGAACGGCATGTGCTGCGCAGTGCTTTTGCGCGCAGGATAGCTCGCAAGGTCCTCCCACGGCAGGCAAAAATGATGCAGATAAAAGTCGCGCTCGTCGTCAAAGGCGGCCAGATCTTCCTCGCGCGCATCGAGCGAGGTAACCCTCCACGCCAGCCTCTCGTGCTTCTCCTTCGCCAGATTGTTCCTAAAGGCAGCAAGGTTCTGTTGCTTGCTAGCAGCGTGTTGCTTCTTGTCCGCCATGTGGTTGTTGACGGCCGCGCAGGCACCAACCACCTGCTCCAGCTCGTAGCCCATCGGCAAATCGTGCAGGAACGAAAAATCGCAATCGCCGGCGATTTCGCGATCGAGCATCACCCGTACGTGCGGCATCTTTACGCTCGTGCGCATCAAGCGACCCACGGCCTGCGCCACAATGCGGGCTCCTTCGACCTGATAAGAGAGGGTGTCGCGCACCGGCAGTTTTCCGCCAACGCCCGCCAGTACCGTGCGCACGCGATGGCGCTTCTGAATAAACGGGATCTCACCGCGCGTCACGAGCTCCTCCTGTTCGACCACGCCAAGCAGCGCCTGCTGGTCAAACTTCTTTGAACTAATATCGACTCCCCAGGTCAAGCGGCTCGTGGGCGACTCCATGTACAAAAAATCGAGATCCATCTTGGGATGTCGCTCAGCGTTATCGAAGCCGCAGTCCACCTGGCGCACCGTGTCGCGCAGGCTCTCCGGCACCTCGTATTTGAGGTTTTTGGAAAAGCCGCCAGCAGCAAGATTGATAAACATCAGGGTCGGCTTGCCGTCCTTCAGACGCCCCTGAGCGTCACGCCAGCCCTCCTCCCAGCCGGAGGCGTTAAAGCACAGCACCATATCCTTGGCTTCCTCGAGCGACTTCTCGTACGACGCCTCGGGGTGCTTAACGTTCCTAATCACCAGTTCGGCAACGATTTCGCGGGCAAGATCCAGCGCCAAACTATTAAAGTCGCCATGGTTTCCCATGTGTCGTGTCGTAAAGATGGCTCCCGCCTGCTGCTCACTGCGCGCCACGCCACGCGCCCAGGCGCTCACGGCAACGAGCGTCTTGCTCAGACGCTTTAGTTCAAACTCGATGCTTTCGGCATCGCTCGTGGTCACCCTGTCGGCAATCTTTCGGCGCAGGCACGCCGCAAGCCCTTCGCTCACGCCAATCTGGTCAAAGAATCCCATCACATGCTCGTACACCTCGTCGGGCGACACGATACCGCCGCCATAGGCGCCGCCGGCCACGGCCGCCATGCCGGCAAGCTTCTTGGACTCGTCAACCCAAACGACGTCGACGGCGTACATCGTTGCCGCCTGCTTGTTGAACAGCCTGGTCTGCCGCACGATCTCCTGGTTGAGCTCGCCAATCCAGGCATCTTTACGAACCACGCCATGCACTTCGTCCAGGTAATCCAGGTCAAAGTTCTTAATAGTCGGTGCATTCCAGGTGGCGCTCATGCACACACAGGGAGCCTTGGCGGCAATGGATGCCAGATACGCCTCGGGCATGCGCTCAATGCCGTGATTAGTCAGGTACGTGGTAAACATATGGTCGATGGTGGTTTCCATCACCAGGTAGTCAACACCACGCGCATACATCGAGTCGTCAACGGCATCGATTTCATCGTTCTTGCGGTCCTTAAAGAACAGCGCCAGCATCAACGAATTCCAGAAGTATTTCTCGTTGGTCTGGTCGTTCCTAATGCCCAGGGCATCGATGATATTCTTGCGCGAAAGATCGTCCTTGTACGAAATGCTGCCGTAGTACAGCTTGTCCATAAGCGTGGCACAGCGGGCAAGATGGCCCACCACCATCCTGACAAGGCCGCGCGCACGGCGCACCGCCTTATTGACGGTCTGCTGCTCGTCCGTCCCACAAGACGTAATCATGTTGCGGTTGCGGCGAGTATCGAGCTCATAGCGCAAGGGATTCGACAGGCCATCGCCCACCGAAATATCGTCGCTGCCAAACAGATGACGACCGGCAAGCTGCTCGTCTTTCGCCTTGTCAGACAGGGCAAAAGGCTGCTGCAGCTCCATATCCTGAATACACGCAGCGATCATCTTTTGAATACGCTTGGCACCCTTGGCGATCTCTTCGGCAGCCGTCTCCACACTTGCGCGCGAAACCTTGCCCGTTGCCGCGTTTGACCCCTCGTGCTCGCCCGAGGTCGAGGCATGCGTATAGACCGCCATCCACTGGTCCCGATTTCCCAGCAGCAGAGGATCAACCACGCCGCCATTAAAATGACGGTCAAGAATACGCAGCATCTCGTCGGGCTGAAATTTCATATGTCCCGCCGCCAGCATCGACAGCATATCGGCCTTCGCATGGTCGATCTCGTCAAAGATAAACAGGCATTCGTCGGCAGCCGCTGCGTTAAAGAACACAACGCCCGCTTCTGTCACCGTATCGATTCTATTGACGAGCTTTTGCGGCGTGCATGCAATTACATGCGGCGCGCGCTTATCGTTAAGCAATGCCGAGGGCCAAATCCGGGGAATCTCCTCAATGCCACGCGTGATGCTCTGGCGTCCACGGCTCACCGCTCGACGCAAGCTCGCGTCTGCCAACGCCAGCTTATCCCACAGCCCTGGAGTCAGGCGGTCGACAACGCTTCCCAGACGCTCCTTCTTGTCCAAAAGGCCCAAAAGGTCATCGGCGACCTCCATCACACCGCGCCACGCGTGCGCAATATCGCGAAGAACGGCCTCGTCCTTTGCTCCAAAGGGGCATGGAATATCGCGCGGCCTTACGCTGCCCTTGTCAAACGTGGCGTCAATCCAGTTTTTGATGTTCTCGCCCGCTCGCGGAAGATCGAACACCATGCGCTCCGCATCATCGTCACTCATGCCCTGCTCAACCAACAATTCGCGCACGTTTGCAACATAGTTGTCGCGGTTGTCCTTACCCGGAACCACAAACACCAGAGTACGGCGACCGGGACATTTATTAAAACAGCCCGACTCATCCCAGCCGCCGGCAATCAGGTCTGCCGTGACCTGCTCGGCCGTGTAGTTTTTACCCGAGCCCGTTGTGGCGCCCAAAAAGTACAGGCCGTTGTTGTCCTGATCCTTGGGGACAAACAGCGCACGCTCAAAAAACTCGCGCATCGCCTTTTGGCGCGCAAGATAGGGAGAAAGCTCCTTGTCGCCCGCAGACGACGGATTCGATTGACAGTTCAGCTCCCACGTAGCCATGGTCAAACCTCCGATTTAGTTGTTGCATGTGTTGAATACCATCCCGTGCGGACAAAAACTCACGCAGGGCGGCTGAGCGATGGCATCTATGCCGCTTGAGAAAAGAAAGGAAAGAGAAGCAGTCGGCGACTACTCGCACGAAGCGAGCAGCTTCTCAAGATCGCATTCCAACGCCTCGCGCTCCTCAGCGTCGATCACCGCGAGGGCGACACGCATCAGGGACACATCGGCGGCAAGCTCCTTTACCTGGTCGGGACGCTTGCTAAAGTGGTCGTAAATCCGCAGGGCCTCCCCGGCCGCCAGGTACTGCCACTTTTCCAACGAAGGCTTTTCGGACCTGCTCATGGCATCGACCCACTCGCCAAGACCCTGAAAACCGTTGCCCGTAGTCGTGCCGTTCATAACCACATCGAGCGGGCTCAGCAAGCAATCGGGCGATTTTTTGTACACCAATTTGGTGAGCGTAAGCACCTGAGCAAGGTTGCGATACTGTTCCTTGTCGGCATAGAGCACGTCGTTGTAGCAGGCGCACGCCTTAAGCAGCTCGTGGGCGGCAATGCGCTCCGGCCCATCAAACGGAACGCCGCGCAACAACACCCCAGCAAGATCGAATGCCTTGCCGCCCTGCACGATCTTGTCGAGCGCCGAGCCGTCCACCAAATCCGCCAGCCAAGCAAACTCAGGCTGATACGGCTTATGCTCATCCTCGTCCTCATGCTCCATCCAGTTGTTCACCAGCGTCAGGGCTTCAATCTCCCTCCCGTTCAGAAAGGGCGAATTCTCCCCCATCTCTTCCTGCAAAAAGCCCCGCGGCTCATGAGAGCGCTCGTACGCAACCGCAAGTTCCCCGTCGCTCACGACCAAGGTCGCACGGGAAATATAGGTATCTTCCCGCATGTCCCTCCAGGCGTACATCATAAGGGGACGCAGCTGACGGAGCATGCCGCGCGCGCCGGCACCTTCCTTAACCGCGCGCTTCGCCGCAAGGCGAGCAGCATCTGCCATCAGCTCCATCTTGGCGCCATTTCCCATCATGTTGTTGTACTTGGGCAGGTACTGTTCATACGCAATCTGGACCAGATCGTCCACGCTCAAGACGTTAAAGTTAATCACCGAGCCAATGCGCCCGCACAGCTCGGACATAATACCCCAAGTCTCAACATCCTCGATGGTCGCACTGTCTCGCAGCTCGTTTGCCTATTTTGCGGCGGTGCGCACGGCGGCATACGAGGATCCGAAGCCGACCGTGGTGCCAGACTTGTCACTCAGGCGCTTGCGCACCAGAGCATCCAAGCCCATAAAGGCGCCGCCCAAAATGCAAACAACCTGATCGAGGTTGAGCGTCTTAATAGCCGCACTCTTGGAGGTATCACATTCAAACGGCATCTCCCCGCCTTCCAAGAGCTTAAGGAACGACTGCGATGGACTAAAGCTCGATGCAACTTCGCCCCCATCGGACTCGGCACGAACCGCCTTGTCAAACTCGTCAAAGAGCACCAAGCAAATTTCGCCGGGATTGGCAGCCTGATAGTCCGCGACCTGCGACAGGCAGTTGCTCATGCTGGCACCGCGCCAGCCCTCGCCCGTCATGGTGGAGACATCGAACACGAACAGCTTGAGCCCCGCGGCATCCGCCACGGCTTTGATGGTGTGGGTCTTTCCCGTACCGGTAGAACCCATCACCAAAATGGCAGCGGGCGAAAGAACGTCGCGCGGGTCGGCGCCGCGTGCCAACATCACGCAGCGGTTGACCTCAAAGCTCAGCGCCGTCACAAAGGCCTCCAAGCTTCCTTCGTGGCCAATAACACTCTGACGCGTCTGCTCCACCAGACGCGTAGGCGCAATTCGATTGAGCAAGTCCTGGTAGCGATCGATGTTTCGATACTGCTTCTGAGTCATGGGCGCCTTCCTTTCCATATTGGTTTTCTTTCCTTCGATGTGGGCCGAGCCCTTAAACCACTACAGTGCCAGCGATGTCGCCGACTCCAGATAGATCACGTTGCCCGGCTGGGTAAAGACCGGAATGTGGTAGAGCAGCTGCAAAATGCCCTGCTTGAGCAGCGGAAACAGTGTGGGATGCAACACTTCGTACATCAGGGCACCAGCCATAAGAGCGGTAAGTACGGCAAGCAGCAGAAGCTTTTGAGCGTTAGAGAATACCGACATGGTCGTTCCTTTCTTTATGCGAGATATTTGGATTGCGTTGTGGGTTAGCGACTCATAGCGATGGCAATGCCAATAACCGTGATAACCACGGGGATCGCAAGCGATGCGAACACAATCCCGGCAAAAAGGCCTACCACCACCGCGCACACGACGATGACCAGCGCTGTGGGCACAAGCGCGAGCAGAGGAGTAACCACGCAGGCAGATGCAAAGCGAAGCCCGTGGAACAAGCACTCATGAGGGAATAAAGCCTTGAGAACTCCTTCGACAATTCGCCACTCGACAATCGTTCCGACTGTTAAGACAACAGCCCAAAGCAGATAATCATTGGCGCGGGAATCCGAAGCCATCTTTCCGGTAACGCCAGCCCACCAATCAAATGCGGCGGCACAGCCCAGCAAACAGACGATCGCGCAGACGACGGATGCAAATGCGCCCGCACCCTCAATTGCACCGAGCAGCTCGCACATGTCGGATTCGCGCTCTCCCGTTAACAGCACAATCCATTTGTGGGCAAGCGCCGCAACGACCGCCACGCCCAGCACAACCCAGTACGCCCTAAACGCCACCAGGCGCCACGAGTGGAGCGGAATCACCGTGTTGCCCTCGCCAATCTCGAACATAAAGCCGCCGAGCCACGTCGTCAGCAAGCACATCATGTCGACGGCGACAACGTACAGCACAACCGCAAAGAGGGTTTGCAGAATCATGCCGAAAATATTCACTGTTGTTGGCTTCTTGAGAGCGTCTGGCTCGATCCTATACGTGTCGTATACGTTCATTAGCTGTCCTTTCGTTGCTGAAACAACTAGTTGGTTTATCCACTGTAGCTTGATACAACTAGGAGATATGCAAATCTCTTAGTGTTAGTATCTAGCGAAATATTACCCAATGCGTACGGCCTCATACGCACCATTCGATTTTTTTCTTTTTCATTTGAGTGCCCCGTCTGAAAAACGCCGCAACTGCTCTTCTTGTAGACTGAAGGCAATTGAGCCGCGACGGGCCAGTCAGCGAACCGCGCAATATAGGGAATATGCAGGAGGTGCGCATGCTCAAAACTAAAGCAGAATTTGCAACTCTTCGCTTAAACGAAGATCTCAAGCCATATATGAGCCGATATCTATCGGATCTTGTGTCTCATATGGTCGAGAAATATCAGCCTTCGTCGAGAACGAAAAGGCTCATTGAACTGTGCTGTCGCGATTTTGAGTTTTCGAGCGAGCACGTCGATGGCCCCTCGTGGTCTGTTTTGGGGATTGACCTCAAGCGACCTTCGGCCGCCTCGTTTGAGTTTGAGGACCGCGTTTACAACGAAGCAACCGACGAATGGGATTATGTGCCCGCTTGCGTTTGCAAAAACCGAGTCAAAGTCCCGACGTCGACGTTTACTGCCATCGAGGAGAATATCTTTTTATACGACTACGAGCAGGACGCAGCCTCTCACACGTACGAATCAGCACTCATTTACTGCAGGCCCCCCGAGCTACGACCGCTATCCCAATTCCCGGCATCTATCGATGCGGCAAATGCGCGAGTCCTGGATTTCCTCAGAACGCGCTCGAAGCAGCTGCAACGCAGCGCAGGCATCCCCGATCTGCTTTCGGTCACTGAGTGGTACTACATCTTTCTTGCGGCATCCATTGCCTGCTCACGGCCCCACGCTACGGCCGTCATTCAGATTTCTGACCGTCTGTTCAATCTGGCGCGAGCCGTAGATGGACGTCGCCTTCTTTGTGACCTCGGCCTGCTAAAGAGCATTGTGCTTCTTCCCAACACCATTGCCAAAAAGGCCGAGGGTCGCGCGCTGCTCTTTATTGGCGACGGCGAGCCCAATGATCCGTATTTCCTTTTTGACGGCAGGAGCTTTGACGACAAGCAAATGACCGATGAGATTCTGCACCAGCTCCTCGATTCCGTCGACCGAGCCTACGGCGATCAAAAGAATCCAGTCTATTGGCATCGGCTCGAGGATCAGGGCAACGGCATCTATCCCCTATTACCCAATACAAAGAGCGGATCGTTCGACGAGAGAATGTTCATCCCCCTTGGGTCGCTAGCGCCAATCTACCGCGGCACCGCCCGCAGCGTTGTAACCAAACTGCCCGAATCAGATCCGACAGACAGTTACCAACAGCACGACTGCTACTACCTGTCGCTAAAGCATCTTCATGATGGCGCAATCATTGCCGCAGAAGATGTACTTGAGCGTGTCCCCGATACAGATATCTACGATGTAAGCCGTGTAGACTACGAAGATTTTCGGAAGGCCAAACCGATCGACGCCCGCGAGGCGAGCCTTCTCATATCACGCGTCGGGCCTCCATTCAAGCTTGCCCTCATCACGCCAGGCCACTTTTCTGTCGGTTCTGAGCGCCCCGTGGAGCGCGGTCTTTTGTTTGAGAGCATTGTCCCCTGCGACGCCATGTTCTGCGCTACCTTTGAGGACGAGCTGCTTGCCCAGTTTGTCCTGGCATACCTGTCGTCCGATGAGGGGCAGAAGAAACTGGCGGACACCTCGCACGGAGACGCGCTTGTGCAACTTGCCCCAATGGACCTGCGAAGCATGACCGTGCCTGTTCCCGGGCGAGCGGAGCAGGAGCGCTACGCGCTAGAGTACGAAGCAAAGCAGCGCGCCTACGAGGACGCCCTTAAGCAGGCGGAACATTACGCCGCGAGTAAGGAAACGATGTAGCGACTGGGATCGGCAAGCTGTCTGAACTTTTGCCGACAGCCTGCCGATCAGGCGCGCCGTTCAATGCAGCGGCTAGAGATTCTCATCAGACTTCGAACTGGCCCTGGCCGCCTCTTCGTCCTCAATCAAATTTTTGACCGCTGTATAGGCGTCATACGTAGCGTCTTCGATCTTATCCAGGGCATCTGGGTCATGCATGCAACCGCCCTCCTGGAGTTTCTGGATCAAAAACCAGGCAGCAGTAAGCAAGTTGTCGACATCCTCAACATCCAGCTGATCAATCGAATACGCACTATCGTCGAGTTCCACCAAATATGAACTGGCGACGCGGATGGCCTTACTTACATATGGCTCAAGGTCGTATTGGGGGTAGCGGGCATCGAGGGCCGTTAACGGATCGGTCGGCTCAACCCAATAGAGCATCGTTGCGCTCTCGCGCTTCTCCAGCGGATACTGCTCGACCGCCTTTTCCCAGCTTACATACCAGGGATTGTCGTCCTTGTCTGCAAGCGATTTGCAGTAAAAAAGTGCCGTAGCAGCACTTGCGCAAGAATAGTAATGGCGCGCCCTGCTCTTCTTGAACTCATCGTTCAGCTCATCGTTGTAAAACAGCTCCGCCTCCATGACCAGGAACGGACCATCCTCATCCGTAATGCTCATGGGATAGTTGTTACGCTCATAGTCCGGATACATTTTGTCTCCAATCAACCGTTCGGACACATTAACAAGCAATATCGAACCCGCGCTCACGCGGAGAGTTGTCACCATCGCGCCAATCTGCAAGTTTTTCTCATCGCGTGAAAAGAGCTTGCGATTCTTGCATGTTTTTCTCACGTCGTGACAAGAACTTGCATGGTCGCCCCGCTACCTGCGCCACGAGGCAGCAAGGATAACGGGAATCCCGGCAAGGCACACCGCCAAGGCGACGGCTCCGAGCGCGAGCACGATGGCCACGCTTACGACGACATAGGCCACGGCAATGAAGGTCAGTGCCAGCAGGCAGGCAAGCAGTTCGGCCACGTAGCACAACACCAGGTTCGAGCTCGCGCGCTTCAGCAGGACGGCGGCGAGGCGGACAAGCTCGATAGCGAAGCCGCTGCCGAAATTGCGTCCGGGGCCCTTGGCAAGGAACCACTTGAACAGGCACATCAGGGCGCAGCCCAGCATGATCATGATGGAAACGGCCCATACATTGTGCCCCGACTCAACAAGGCTCTGGTCACCCATCGCGCTGCCGTTGATGAGCCAACTCGTTCCATAGCCCATGAACAGCATCGCCAGCAGCAGGCAGGCGCTCAGCGCGGCGAGAGAGCGCGACACGCGCCCGCTGAACACCGGAGCCTCGCAGCTGAGTCCAAGGCCCTCGCGAACGCGCCAGGCGGCATGGTAGGCAGGGTAGGCCGCGATGAGCGCGGCCACGAGCAGCGACGCCCAATCGGACCCGGGCACAGCCGACGCGTACTCCGCAATCGCGGAGATGGAGAAGGCAGCATGGAACGACTCGTTCAGGAACAGCGCGACCTCGCCCTTCCAGACGCAAAACGGGGCGGCGACGGAGGCGGTGCCGGCAGCGGCAACCGCGGCAACGGCAACGAGCAGCGCGCCCTGCACGAGTTTGACGACCTCGCCTCTGGCGGTGCGGGGCGCAGACTCAACGGCGCTGGACGAAATTTGAATAGAAGTGTTCATGATTTTCCTTTCAACAGAAATCAAACCGGAATCGCCGGCAACTAGGATGCAGCCTCTAGTCGGCTCCGATTAGAGATTGTTCGCCCCCATTGATACCAAGTCGTGCGGACACACTAACAAGCGATATCGAAACCGCGATCTCGTGGAGAGTTGTCGTCCTCAATCCATTCGAGCCCGACGCACTCATCGATCCCTGCATCGGGAACTGACGACCATCTGAACTCGAAACCAAGCTGGTCAAGCTCATCGACTCGCCCACGGATCACTCCGTAAACATCCAACGCATTCTCGAAATCCTCCGAAGACGCGTAGCCTCGCTCGCACTGCCTGCGCATCTGATGCAAGCGACCCATGGCGGCGGCGATAATCTCGCGAAGAGCGATAACCTCGCGCTCGCATACATCAATGTTTCCTTCGTTGAGTTTGATGCGATCGGACATAACGGCCTCCCTGGTTTTAACCCTTTTCGCTTGACTCCATTGAACAGCCGCAAACAGCCGCGTAATATGACTTTTATCGCGTTTTAAATTTTGGCTGTTTGGAGCATCAATGCTTAAGTCCGAAAAAGAAGCATTTAACTGGGGTTTTGAGGCTGGCTTTCTTCGCTCCCCTGTCAATCCCCGTATGCTACTTCTTAACAGGACGCCGGAGATTGATTGTGCCGGCGACGGAAACACATCCGGCAATGCAAGCGCATGGAGTCTCGTCTCCATAGCCAACGACCTATTGCGCGTCGACTTAAGCTCGCTTTTCAACGAGATTGCGTCCCATTTTCGTGAACGAGCAAACCGTCGCTTTTATATCGACCTGCAGAACGCCATGCGCCAGCCCCCTGCTGCTCCTCACCCTGCGCAACACACCTCGACGGACTGCGCAGCCGAGCCAGACCATGACGACTGGCTCGATCCAGACGATCCCGACCAAGGGCCCACCCAAGCAGAATTGAACGAAGCTGAAATCGCTATCAACCTTCAAAAACAAAAGGAACGCGACCTCGATTTCTTTGCTCCGATATTCGACAAAGCCATTACAAGCCATGCACACGGAGAGATTTCCGGCATGGCCAGATATCTCCTTGAAAATGTCTGTAGACAGTGTGTCATGAACATCACGGCGATTCCCGACTATCGCTATTACAGCTGCTGGATGAACAACAACGCTATTGAGTGCGACGAGATCAACCGCCTGTACCGCGCAGTGATTACAACATCGGGCCAACTCAACAAGCAAGAAATGGCGTCCCTCTTCAGCTCCTATCTGCAGCTCGAGTCGAACGACATGAGCATTAACGCTACCAACGGCGAGACCGATCTAACAGCACCGGTGCCGTATGACCGCGACAATCCTATACGCAACTTTCCCAAGGCGAAATCTCAGATAGAAACAGCTTGCGTCTGCACCAATATCGATCTCTTTCGAGCGCTTCTCATTGTTTTTTATCAGGAATGTCTGGAGCTTACCCCGCTGCTTAAAAACACCGAGGCACCTAGCCTGCTCCCGCAAAACGAAGAGTTTTTCCCAGCCGCCATCAAAACAAGCGACCCGCGACAATTTCGATTATTCGATGAGCAGCTGCCGGCAATCATCCGCTTTGGCGAAGCTTTTGTATACGCAGCCAAAAAACACTTGCCCGGAAACGAAACGGCTCAAAAGCTCGAAGAGCATTTGAATGGAATAAAGCGCATGAACAGCGCCCCCTTTATGCAGGCGTTTCGTAAAAACTATCTCGAAGCTATGCGCGAGAACCAGATCTTCGCAAATGGAGACTTCCATACGCATGCAGAGCTTAACGACCAGGAAAACCTCAATAGGCTCGTTGGGCTTCAAGCCGTTATTTCAAAGGCAGGAGAGCTCTACTTCACCGAAGAGGAATGGTCCTTTGCAAGCCTTTATGCCCGCATCCTTCACGAGCTGCTGCTGTGCGGCATTATGCCGATATCATGCCAAACCTGCGGTTCGCTCTTTTTTCCGACCGGTCCTAACAGCAAGTACTGCGATCGATATAACGCGGCAACCAAGCTCTACTGCAACCCGCGATATAACGCCAAAAAACATCTTGGTCGCAAATCGCCCCGCGATGTCGCGCTCAATATGCAGAGAAAGACCGAAACGGCATATGAAAAGGGCCTAACGGATTGTGCCCACTATTTTGAGCGCCTCGGCAGCTTTGTCCTCGATGGTCTTGGCCCAGCATACCAAGCGAACGACCTCATTTCCGATGAACTCTATAGGACGTGGCTGTCTATCGTCAACCAGCCCAATTGTAGAGCGAAAATCAAGCGGCCGGATAGGCTCGAGTATCCATACCCCGTGCTGTGGTACGGATTTGTCCGCGATGGCAATCGGTATGTACAAGTCGAGTTTCCTGGAGCCGAGTACCCAACGCTTTTTGAATGTTTAAGCCAGCTCGCCGAAAGCCCACACTCAAAGTGCACACTGGATTACAAGGGGCCAGGTGAGCATCCATACAGCTCATGGCATGTAAAACTGCACATGTTGTTGGAGATCATTGTACAGATAAATAACGCCGACCACGTGGCGAGGCCCATCCCATTGCTTGGAATCGATGGGCCCGAATATGTCTGGACTGACCCGACCGTCCAAGACACATGGAGCACGCCCGACGCATGCATCTACAGCACCGGAACGATTGAAGACCTTAGCTTTACCGTGTATACAAAGGGATATGGCCCGGAAAAGCAGAACTGAACCGGTCGACATGTGCAAGGGCTGCATGCGGAAGCGCCGAAGGGCAGACCGCTAGTAATAAAACAGAACCGATGAGCGCATAGGTCTCATACGCTGGAGCAACAGCAACGGCGACTTTCACGGTATTCTGCAGTATCCAAACGGATCAACACCCAAATTACTTAGTCTATCTGCCCCTTTTCGGCTTCAAGCAATTCCCGTTCCGAGACGTCTTTGGAATGCACAAATAGGCCCGACATCATACGGTCGCCAATTTCATTGAGTTGTTCAGCAATATTCTCGAATGGTTTATTCAAATCAAGAGTTTTAAGGTAGAACCAGTGGCCAAGTTCATACCAGCATTCATCCAGCGGACCCTCCATAGACGTTTGGGCATAGAGCAGCATTCCGGATACGCTCGCGTTTCGCTGCGCACAATGCATAACATAACTAAATATCTGATTTCTATGTTCAGGACTCAGTATCTTTTTCTCGCAGTGTGTTCCAAGAATTGTTCCATAGCACTTAGCATCTATCACTAGTTTATAGCTAGGCCCTGTTAGCACGACATCCGTGCGCAACCTTGGTAGGTATTGAGACCTTACGCCAATACCATAGTCAACGATAGGCGCAGCAGGCATTAACCGCGGAAAATGTCTGCGATAATATTCACGTATAAACTTCTCAAATAGAGAAGAGAGCCTCTGGCTGCTCAACATAGACGAAAATTCCGCATTACCGTTTTCATCATGAACAGGAATGCTCTTCTCCAAAACCATCCGGCAAACCGCCATCAAGAATCGATAACTCTGATTGAGTTTGTTGTACCTAACCAGTCTCCAATCAATCGAATTAGCCTCGAGTGAATCGACAGTAGATAGGTATAGTGCGCTTGCCCTGAGTCCCTTTCGCGTTCGCGGAGAAACATCATGGCTGCGGATTAATTGAATTATTGCAGTTTTAACAATTTGATTCATATAGGTATTGGCTGTGAAGCTGTCATATAGACACTGCAAACGCATTGTCCCCCGAGCTTTTAAAGCGATGCTTTTCTGAATCAGCGGCCGACCTCTCAGGACTGCAAGAGGCTCTTCATGAGGCGAATAGACACGCTCAAGCCCTCGCAAATACTCTCTTTTTACAGCATCATTCAAGATAATTGCAAAAAGCTCACCGAGTCCATCGAACGGCTCTTTGCCGACTGCCTTCAAGGTGTCCGCGAACACCGCTTCCGCATCACTACCGGAAATACCAGTCGCATACGCAATCATATATAAAATGTTACGGATTGCGACGTTGTTCGCAGCCGTATTGGACATCCTAATCTATAGCCTCATACAAAAGAGAAACCTGTTCATCTAAGATTTCCTTATCGGACGAATCAAACCAATACTCTTGAAGAAGAGGCCGCAGTTCATAGTCAACGATAGACTTGACCTCAATATCCGTAGGGGCAGAATCGAAACAAAAATAGCTATGCCCGATACAAAAACCCTCCCCAAGCGAAGAGTCATGCGAAATGACATCATTTAATCGACGAACAGCATCGACGAGCGAGGTTAGTCTATCGTTACCCAATGAATCAATATAGTCTATAAATGAGCGCTGATTGAGCGCCGGACTCATAGAGTAAAACGCGAATCTCCTTCGAAGCGCATAATCAACCAGCGCGAGACCGCGATCGGCGGTATTCATCATGCCAATTATAAATAGATTCTTCGGAACCGTTAACGGTTCTGGCAATCCCGGAACCACCAATGACTCACCACGATGGTCAGCTTCAATTAACATGAGCAGTTCTCCAAATACTTTTGAAAGATTTGCTCTATTAATTTCGTCGATTATGAGGTAATAATTTTCAAACCGATGGCTTCTATCTGACGCTCGACGAAAAAACTTGGTAAACAAACCCTCCTGAGCAGCGAAAAGCCCATCAGCCGTAGGTTTAAAACCGACTATATAATCCTCATAAGAAGATCCTTGATGAAATTGAACCTTCTCTATACACGTATTATCGGTAGCGCCCATGAGCGAATATGCCAATCGTGTAGCAGCAAAGGTTTTCCCCGTACCCGGCGCACCCTGGAGAATGATATTCTTTTTTCTCTTAAGCAACGAGACGATTGCATCGTAAGACGCTTCGTCCATATAGACTTCTTCAAGAAAATCGCTTTTGTTATATCTTGTAGCGTCGGTACTCCTAAACGTCATTTGGCACTCACGCTTTCTCGGCGATTGACAAATTCTATGAGCCCACGGGGCTTGATAATTCCGGCTGCTTTTTCATTTTCGCTTGCTTTTAAGAGCTTTTCGAGACCAAAACCAAGAGGCCAGGCTTTTGGGATTTCAGCATCAGAGAGGTAGTCAGCAAAATATAACCGGTTAATGGTTCTAACAATATAAATCGTCAGATGTGCAATGATGGGCTGGACGTATGGGTCGGTTTCGTCATTATCATATGAACCACCAGCACAAAATGGTTTTCCCTCTCCGACTATAGTAGGAAAACCGGCTCGTACAGACCACCCCGGGAAACGATTATTGAACTGGTCGCGAATCGTATAGTTTTTAGGTCTTCGCTTATAGACCTGCATGTTATATTCGCAATCGACGCCGCCCGTCTGTATAAGGTCGACTCTGTAAGGGGGCGTACCCTCTTCAATCTCCTTTGCCTTCAGGTTGTCTTCGTCAATCTGGCAGTATTTGAAAAACTCCACGGCCTCATTTGGGTCAATACCGGAAAGGTCGATATAAGTCTGGCCACCGCCTCCATCAGGCTTTTTAATACCTTCGATATTGCGAAAGTCAGCGGCAGTCAGGTGACGGTACATAATCTCATCCACAAATAACATTCGACCGCCTCGTTCAATCGGTGCTTACCATTTTTCCAGCACTATTATGAACTCCTTTATTTCATTTGCCAACGAACTGCAATTTGACCTAAAACGTTTGTATGCAATTTCTTTAACCTCAATTTTTCCGTAAGCAGAAAATACGTCGCAAAGATCCTCGACAGGAAAGAGTCCATCTTCGCTATAGCTAATCAAACAAACAGGGCAATGGATATCCTCGATAATCTTAGCGAAGGAATCTTTTGATTTAGTTTTTGTACAAAGATCAGAGTACTGATCGCGCCAAGGACGTAACCCACTCTTGCCAGCAGCAACAGGCTCGTCACCACGTGCGACCGTTTCAAGAATATGATAATTCGCTGCATATTGGCGTTTGATATAAGGAGGGTCCAGATAGCAAAGGTCTGCAGTAACCCCAGCAGCAAGGTCTTCTGCCCTGCCCTGAAGAACCACATTATCAATTCTTCCAGTATTAATGGATACCGGAGCTAGATGGATGGCATTTTTCGCACTTGCGGTAAAATTTGCCAGGAAATAGCCATAGGTTCCAGATATATTTGCCACTTCGTTGACTGCCATAATCAGAGTGTGACGCAAAAGCGCCTCCTCCATTTGGCAAATCCTACCCTCATCGCGCCATTCGTTTATCTTAAGTCTAATTGCATCGATTTTTGCAGCGTTATCCGATGTAAAGTACTTCCTACTTGGACATCCATTTGCAGGAAGCCCTGAAGGAGAAAACTCGCGGAAGAAGTAGCCTTCGACCGGTTCAAGTTCATTTAAATAATTTAGCACTTGCACGTAATGGCACTCAGGTTCAACCGATAAATCGCTCAGCCCCTCGAAAGAAGGCGTACGATTCATGAGCAGCTGCACATAAAGATGCCACTTGCTGTACGTCATAATGTCAGAAGCGATGACGCGGTAGCCAAGTCGACGAAACTCAGCAGCTACGGACCCAGTCCCGGCCATTAAGTCGGCAACAGTTCCTCCGGGGCTTAGATAATTTGAAGCCAATGATGTTATCTGCTCTAACAGCTTTGTCTTATTGCCAATGTAGCGATACATGCCTATTGTTTCATTTCCCTCAGTGCGCCCAAATCGGGCAGCTCCGCCATCTCGTGCTTGATACGCTCGACCTCTTTTCTATCAAGGCCGTATGCTAGCGTAACAAGCAACTCAAGTTCCGCATCGATTGCCGCCGTGTAATGAAGATTCAGTTTCCGAGCGCCGTCAGCAATTTGATGATGAAGTTCACTTTTGTTGTCAAATCTGATGATCGGTAGTTCCTGAAGAATCCGTTTTGTTAAGTAGGGGTGTGATTTCCACTCATTCTCACCATACAGCTTCATGTAGTAATAAAAAATAACCCTCGAGTTAAGCAGCGCATTGTAAAAGTACAATGCGTCCTCTCTCAACCCTTCGCCTGCGGTAAAGAAGTAGACAGCTTGATTTACCATCCTGCCGCTATCGTCAACAACGCTTTTAATTCCTAACCCAGTCTTTCTAACAAGAATCTTCATGGGCTTATAATCATCAAGGTCCTTGTAATTAATGCCCTCAACTCCAAGTTTCAAATACCGTTGGCATGACAACGAATATCGTCCAACAGATTCACCAACAAATATAGGAACAAAACCATCGGCGGGCCTGAACTGCATGACGGATTCAAGTTCCGAGCTCGACACTTCAACCTCGCGCCCGCAGCATTTACAACGCTTAAGAGCAAGGCCCGAAAATAACGCCGCGGTGTTTGCTCCACCACATTTCGGACAGTAAAAGACGGTTCCGCGCTTTGAGATTTCTACACCTCGATGGAAAGAAACGTCAAAAGACCATTTGCCTCCATGAGACCTAATTCTCTCAATAACCGCATGATCTTCACTTGCCACATCTATATCAAATAGGCAGTCTTCATTTCTTAGAAAATCCATCTGGCGTTTAACGCGATATTGTTCTTCAAAAACTGTCTCGAGCGTCTTGTCTCCACCTAAAACGGCCTTTCTATCCGATGTCGTAAGCCGGAAGCACTTTGTTAAACTGGCATCACTTGGTATACACTTGCGGACAACGACAACCGTTGTCGCACGATGAACCCCCTCGAAAAGTTTTTCTCCAAGACGCGCGATTACTTTTATCTCATATTTCGTAGCAATAAATCGACGTAAACCATAAGCTGTTGCCGAAAATAATGAATCGGGGAGAATAAAGGCAGCAAACCCATTCGCATGTAATATGGCCATGGAAAGCTCTACGAAGAGGGCGTAGCAATCATACTGTCCATCAACATTTTTATAGCCACGCAGCAGCAACTCATCACGATCGTAAATACGGTCGGAGCTCCAAGGTGGGTTAGCAATAATTGTGTCGACACGAGCCAAACGCTCCAGCCAATACGCTTTCGGATCCGTCTTTGCAGATGGACGCAGAAAATCTTTATAAATTATTTCCGAGCCTATTATTTCGGAATAAGTGCGTGAAATCTCTATGGCCTCAGGGTCAACGTCAACGCCATAAAGTAACGAATGCCGAACATCACCGCGTGCAACGGCATTAAGTAAAGAAGAGCCCCCGCATGCCGGGTCCAAGCAAACGCCAAAAGACGGCGTGCGGGCAGAAGCGCGCTCGACCTTTAGCAGCGAAACAACAAAGTCAGCCAGAGAATTCGTTGTGTATACAGAACCGTATTTCACGAGCTAAAGCCCCCAATAATAGACAAGGGATGAGCATCGTTTATTACTACAAACCGAATAGTCCCAGCAGCGGTTTTCAGTTATGGATTTAACCATATGACCCTCCAGTCGCACCTCTGGTAATTGGCAAAAGCTAAATATTAACACCAGAAACTGGCGCATAAATCAGTTACGCAACTAAGCAGAAAAAGTATAGTGAACATCGCTTATGCCCCATTCAAGTCGAGCCCTTCCGCCCAAACCGCTTGCTCTTCCAGCAATAAACGCCAATCGTTGATATTGATAATCTAAGCCCCTCCTCGATGGTCGCATTGTCTTTGCTCAAGACCTCTTATTGAACAGGGAGCTCGAATAGTTCCATAATGTAAAATTCAATATAAATTAATTATCTTTATTTGGTATTATCTCATAATTTAATAATTATTATCAAACATATATATCAGATTATGAAATATATGTTTGATGCATTATCATCGATTTATATCAATGCGCATTATTCCGTAGACACAGTCAGAGAAAGCCGACGACTATGAAAGACAATCTACAGGAGCTGAGAAAAGAGGCTGGATACAAGTCTGCGAAAAGCTTCGCCAAGGCCCTGAGCATTCCATTTACTACGTACGCACGATATGAAAGTCGGCCTGATAAAATTCCACTTGCTGCTGCATGGCGTCTTGCAGATGTATTTGACGTATCCATAGACATCATTGTTGGACGTACTGAACCAGACCCCGCGATCGCACCTGGAGCAATTCAATCTCGGTACGACAAGCTATTGCCCGAATTCAAACAATCGCTCAGCGATTACCTCGATTATTTACTAACGAAGAATTCGAAAGTGGCAAGCCACGCCTTCCGCCAGGAATCCCGCCGCATTGAAGCCATATGCGCAAGGCTGGACACCATCTTCTTGGCCGAACTCGAAAAACAAGATCCCGACTTTTTCATTCACGCAACAGCCAAGCAGCTTCGCGCCAGATTTAATGATTTCCTAGAGCAGCGTGTCGACCTGTGCCAAGCAATTGGGGCCGTAAACGCTATTGACGTTATCATGGCTGCATACGACCGCACGCGCGGACCATTTGATTTCAATGGAATTCCAGCCGACGTGGATGCTGACGTAGACGGCTGAAATTCCACATGCACCAGGTGCAACAAAGGCAGGCACTAGGCGACCGAATTGCAGAACGCATAAAAGACGGCGGGCGAACATTTCGCCGCACTCTAATATTTAGCTGGAATTTTCCTCATTCCTCAATACCGACTTAGCTGGAAGGGCTAAGGCAATTATGTGAGAAACGCACTGAAAGCAGACGAGTTAAACCCTACCCTTTAAACACCATATAATTGTGATACTCAATAAACTCAGCTCGTGGGGCGAATCGCTTCGGAAGCGTTGTCGGCTCTCCGTTGTAGTGTCACAAATACTTGTCTTCAGGCGTCTCGTGTCCGACCACGCCGAACATTACTGCCTTCAGGTCCTTTTTAATGGTGAGTAGTCCCCCGATCGAACGCTTTGTCGTGTAGCGCATTTAGAAGCAAACCGTTGTCGGGCGCAGGTCCTTCCGTTTTTGAATCAGAGGCTGTCCAGGGCTTGATATGGCTGGCGACCAACAGCGCCTCGTTCGATAGCCCCGTCAAGCAACACCTTGAATTGTAATTGGTAAGCAAGGTATTTCGAAAGAACTCCTGGTTCACTCGCATCGAGACAATTGCTTCGCGCTCTTCGCCCTCTGGCAAATCAAAGCCAATCGCCTCTTTCAACTCATCGCTTAGCGCTTCTTCAAAATCAAAGCGATTAAGGAAAACCTCGGTCGCCTCCTCGACGAGTTCATCTCCAGCAAAGGAATACTTGGCCCAGACTAGCTTGTCCATTTTTGTTTGCATGGATCATTCCAACCTTGCCGCGAGCGCGTCGACGCTCATCGAAAGATGCGAGATTCCAGATTTTTAAGCAACTACGCCCGGCGTTCTGCCAATGGCCTTGGCTAACGCCTGGACATCCTCGCTTTTGTCATCAACCATTTTTGACGGCAGGGCGAGGTATAGGAACAGAACCGCAAGGGTTTCTTCCCTCGACCATTTGTCTCCACGGCCGGCCATGATTGCTCCTCGCCCGCGCACCGCTCACTCAATAGGTCCAGGATAATCATGCAGGAGACCGCACTCACCGCCTTTTCTCATTCGTCGGTGAATAGTTGAGACAACGGCACTTCCCCGCGCTTCTCACACCCGAGCCCAAGCTTCTTCCCAAGCTCCGCAGCACAGCGCTACTTTTCCTCGGCAAACAGGTCATCGATAGCCCTGTCGATCCGCGCGCAAGTCTGCCGATGCCCATCCTTCCAGGGCAGGTTGAGTCCCAGGCTCGCATCTCAAGAGCCGCCGAGCTTGGCGTTGATTACTTCCTCGGGATACAGCGCGTCGCGGCGAACACCTTCAATCGCCTCGTCCTCGTCCATATCACAGGCTGCATCGCCCCCCCTCGAGGCACTGGCGCAGCTCCTTTTGCTCGCGGATGCGATTCAGCACGCTGGCACACACCACGGCCAAAAAGCGCAATCTCGGGGGCTAGTCGGATACATCTGGGCCGCGATCCGGCACCGGCGGTAGTATCCGATTGTCACGCCACTTCTAGAATAAAACTAGATTGGCTATAATCAAAATATATTATCGTATATTTGAAAGAGGTATTCAGTGCTTGAACGGATCGGATCATCGGACGCTATTCGTTATATGGTGCAGGATTGCGGCATGACTCTGCAGGATGCATCCGTTAAAACCGGTAAGCAGAAGGGTAGCCTGTCTACTCGCCTGCATAACAACACGCGGTTCACCATCGATGAATTCGTCAAAATCTGCGATGCGTGCGGCTGGCAGCTCGTGCTTAAACGGGGTAGCAAGCAGTTCGACCTGCGCGGGATTGATGAGAACAAGCCGCGCGGCGATGCGAAGAAGTAGGGCCTGGCTATTCGCATGCCTCACCTGCGGTCCATCCATCAGGGTGCAATTGCCTATGGCCGCCGGACGGCTTTAGACATATACGAAATCGACTACGACCTTACCGTCGCCCATGATTTGTCTAGCCGCCGCCTGCGCCGCACGGTTGTCGATTCTCTGCTGTTTCGTTAGGGTTCCGAGGCGAGTCATAGGATGGTACGGCATCGGGTTCGGCATGCTTTCGAGGAGTTCGGCCGTGCGGATATCAAGCGCCTCGGCGTATTCATCCAGAAAGTCCCATGCCTCGTCTACCGGCAGCATCGTGTCCCGCTTGGGGTTTTTCCAGTCCTTAACTGATCGGTTTGTAATACCCAATGCTGCCGCGATCTCGGACGTCGGTACTCCCAAGGCGTCCGCTTGCGCGGCAAATGCAGCCTTGAGATCGATATCGGGGGAAAAGTCCAGGTTCTGCTCGATCCACTCGCCGCCGCGGGATGCATAGACAGTAGAGCACTCTATACCCTTCGCGGCGAGTTGGTCGGCGGCAAGGCGGCTCGCGAGATTGTAAAGGCCTCCCGGTTCAGTATCGGGCAGATCTTCATCTCGGTACCAGCGAACGATATGCTGGCCGAACTTCTCGTAGGAATCGTTCGCGTCATTCAAGCATTGCAGTGTGAGGTCGCCGAGCTTTTCGATCTGGTCGCTTATCCAGTCGAAGGCATCCTTGACCGGCATACAGTCGAGCTCGGGGTCGAGCCATTTTCGGACGCTCGAGACGCGAATGCCGAGACCTCCTGCAAGATCTTCCGGCTTGAGCCATAGGTTATCGAGCTGGGCCTGCATCGAGCATTTGAGATCGAACATGGTCATTCCTTCCTGTAATCGTGCAATGCGTTCAAGAGTAATCCGTTGTCGGGCGCGAGGCGCTCCGTCATTGGGTCAGAGACTATACAGGACTTGATATGGCTAGCGACCAACAGCGCCTTGTTCGATAGTCCCGTCAAGCAACATCTTGAATCGTAATTGATGAGTCTTTCGCCCTTATGGGCTATGGTTGAAGCGTCTTTATGTGATTCAACGCACACAATAGCACGGTCCTATTTCGCTCAAAGCAATACCGGAACCACGCATATATTCCCAAGGCAACCAGGAATAGCACCATGAAAATCTCGGCTAAAGTTGGATTACTGGCTATCAGCGCAGACAAATATCCTCCAGCCATGAGAGAGGCAATGATGCCAATCAGGCTAAGGGCCCAGCTCGTATAATGCGTCTCAGCAACCGCCCGTTCGATTATTTTGCATTTCTTTTCCAGGCTAATGTCCCCATCAGCTCCAGCGAGAGAGAAGTCCATTCCTGAAATTAAATCGAGTAATTCAGCCTCGCTGTATCCGCTTTTCTTGAATCTTTTAATGAAGAAACCTCCTGGTCCAGGACCGTAGATAGGACGGTTTACACGAAACAGTTCCTTATAGGCGATTTCCATTGTTAACTCCTTAAAGTACGGGTGCTATTTACGCTATCGTTCTATCATTTCGTTCGGACAGTTTATTGCCGAGCCGCCACCGATCATTCACAGGAACCACTCTTGCAGTCAATCTCCGTCCAACCACTCCCCGCACCCCTCATACCCACGCCCAAGCTTCCTCCCAAGCTCCGCGGCATTGCGCTTCGTCTCCTCGGCAAACAGGTCATCGATTGCCCTGTCGATCCGTACGCAGGTCTCGAAATGCTCGTCCTTCCAGGGCAGATTGAGCCCCAGGCTCGTATCCCAATAGCCGCCGAGCTTTGCGTTGATTACCTCCTCGGGATACAGCACGTCCTGGCGAACACCTTCGATCACCTCATCCTCGCCCATGTCACAGGCTGCATCGTCCTTCTTGAGACACTTGCGCAGCTCCTTTTGCTCGCGGAAGCAATGCAACGCGCTGGCGCACGCCACAGCCAAAAAGCGATAACGTTCGCATAGGTCCCATTCGCCGCCGAGCCATACGCGATAGCCCAGAACGACGCTTGCAGGCTCCTCGTTCAGTAGGAACAGCTCCCACGGGTACACCTCAGCACACGCGTCCTCCCCTGACTTTTGCGCGCCACTGCGCGTAAAGGCGCACGGCTCTACATCGTAATAGCCAAAGCCGTGGCCCACATCGCGACGATTGATGACATGCTTGGGCAACAGGACGATCTTGTCGCTGGGCTCGGGGTCGATCTTGCGCAGCTTTTTGACCTTGCGGCGGACACGCTTTAGGTTGCGCTCGCTATCGACACGGCCACGGTCGTCCGGCTTGCCGCCGTATCGCAGGGCAACCTCGCGTGCCAGGATCTTTGTGTCCGCAGCGCACAGCAGGTCGCTCACGGTGGGCAGATCTTCCCACTCAATACCGTCGACATCCCAAATCCTGCTCATGTTCAACCTCTTTCTGGCTGTTCAACTACGTGCTCATTCGCCCTGTTTAACGTGCTTGTAAGGCATGCACCCCACTAGAGCGCTTTCTTGCTGGGCGCAATCACCTCGTCCACCAGGCCCAGCTCTAGGGCGCGCTTGGCATTGCACCAGCAATCGCGCTCGGTGAGCTCGTGGAACTCCTGGGCGCTCAGGTTGCCATGCTCGGCCAGCAGCTCGTCCAGCTCGGCGCGCATGGCCGCTGTATGCTGGGCCACAATCTCGATATCGGTCTGCTGCGCCATGCCTGTGCCGCCCATCAGTTGGTGGATGAGCACCTGCGTGTGGCGGTACACCTGGCGGTGGTCGCCGCAGGCCAGGATCACCGCGGCCATCGAGGCCACGACGCCCTCACCCACCGTGATCACGGGGCAGTCGAGCGACTGCATGGTGTCGATGAGCGCCAGCCCCGCCGTAACGCTGCCGCCTGGGCTGTTGATGATGAGGGTGATGGGCTCGGTCGCACTTTGATGTTCCAGCACCAACATGGACTTAATAAGGCCGTTGCAGGTCACATCGTTGACCTCGCCCTCCAGCAGCAGCACACGACTGTTGAGCAATTCGCTTGCCATATCGACAGCGGCAACACGGCCGTCCTTGGACTTCTTTATGATGCTGGGCTCACGATACATAACGGACATGGTTAATTCCTCTCTAGATGGAATCGATAAGGGAAACTGGCCGCACGGCACATGGCAAACAGAGGCCGTGCAGCCAAAATACAGGTCAGAATGCGCGAGGCTGCAAGGGTTAATCCCTCAGCCACTTGGCCGCGTTGGGATGGTCGCCGCAGAAGTACTTCTTGGCGCGGAAGGGACGCATGCCGGTCACCTTGACCAGGCAATCGGTGCGAGGCATAAGCCCAACCTCGCCTGGGGTCATCACGCAACCGCGTACATCTACGGCAGTGCGCTCGGCGCCCACGTACTTGGTGCCCAAAACCGACTCGCCACACAGTTCGCTTATGTAGTTCTGCGTCGCGATGTTGCTGCCGCCACCCATATAGACCAAGCTATCGCAGTTATCGAGGATGGTAAGCGCCGTGGATTTGCCGTACACGGCATCGAGCTGGCTCAGCGATTGCGCACACATTAAAAAGCTAATGCCACGACTGCGCACGGTCGCAATGCTGCGCTCAAAATCGGGGATGCGTCCCACATTGGGAAACTCATCGAGCACAAACTGCACGCGACGCTGCAAATGGCCGCTGGGGCTGGCATCGGCACGGCGCTGGGCCAGGTTAAACAGCTGCTTAAGGGCAACGTTCGCAAGCCATGCATTGGTCGAGTCGTTGTCGCTCACCTTAAGATCGATTACGCGCTTGCCCTCGTCGATACGGTCGAGGCGCATCTCGTCTTTCTCAAAGACGCGCATGAGCTGGGGAGTCTTAAGCCGCGAGATGGTCGCGTTGAGCGTGATCAGAATGCTCTTAAGCGTCCTATCGGCTGCCCCGCGAAAATCACGATACTGCTCAACGCCATACAGATCAGCGTTCTCCGCACCAAACTTATCGAGAAACTCCCTGGACTCCACCTCTTCTACAAGGTAGTCCAACGGGAATCGCCCCTCACCATCTCCCGTAACCTTGATGAGCGCAGCCAGTTTAAAGACGTTGTTCATCTTAAGGTAGCGGCGCGGAGTTTTGGGGTCCTCGCCCGTCGCAAGGGTGCCGGCAAGACACTCTAGGAGATACAGGATTCCAACAATTGCTCGAAGCAGCAGATCGTTTGCATTATCCCAGAACGGATCATACCTACGGCTACGACCGTCAGGATCGACCCCCTCCATGATTGCCGCCACTGTGGTGGGGATGTCCTCGACATCCATCACGTAACGCAGAGGGTCGTATCCGGCCGACTGCTCGGGATTAACAGTATCGAGAACCGTTACCTCGTAGCCGTCCTCTTCAAAGCCTTTCCCAGTACGGCGCAGCAGCTCACCCTTGGTGTCTGTGACCACATAACAGCATTCGTGGTGATTGAGCAGGTTGGGCAAAATGAAACTCGCCGTTTTGCCGCTGCCGGTACCTCCAAAGGCAAAGACATTGTTGGACACACTCGTCTCCCAATGCTTGTCGTCCTCGTAGAACGCCACCGTGGCACCCTTAGCCAGGATCACATCGCGCTGCTCATCGCCAGACGACAGCGCCTGCATCTCCTCCTTAGTCGCCCACTTCTTGGTTTGATACTCCGTTTGCTGCGCGGCCTCGTAGCCGTACATCTTGATGACTGACATGTCACGGCCCCTTTCTTGTCGATAGTTCTGTTTAGTTGCTAGGAAATACGGTCGACGCTTACACCCTCCTTGGGGCTCGTCGTACACGGCAACTTGACCGCGCCGTCAATCAGACGCTCGGTTTGCGCCACATAGATCTCGCGCGCCGCAATTGAGACTGATCCGTCGCGCAGATACGCAAGCAATGCATTAATCATCAGCTTGTCGAGCAGGTCGTATCCCTTGGCCTGAGCGCAGTTGAGGAGATAGCGGTCCTGGAGCCCCCGTACCTTAGTTGCCAAATCGATTTCCATCTTTTCCTCCATGTAATAAAAGTTCTGCCGATTGTCCGAAAGTGCCTCATACGGGTATTTGACGCATAGCTCAAAGTTGAAACGCGGACTCGTATCGAACACGCGTTGCTGAATCACGCGGTAACGTTCGAAAAACATGACGACATCGTCTTCGTCCGCCGTAAAGCCACGCGATCCGTCGCGATGCACGTGGTCGTAGGGCCTTTTGTGGTCGGTATGACGCACAAAGCGAGACGGAATATATCCACCTTTTTCGGACGAGTACTTCATACCTGTCGAAACCTGCTCAAACATGAGCACGCCGCTCGATTTAAAGCGCGGATTGCTTCCGTGCCGAAACAGGCTAATTAAGATGGCCATGCAGCGCATGCAGCTATCGCGCTGGGGAAAGTACAGCGACAGCAAAGCGAGCGCCGCCGCGGCCAAAAGCTCGCGAGCCTCGTGCACATCGTCTCGATACTGCTCGGGCACCAGCCCGGGAATATCGGGCGAGTGCTTTTCCAGCACGCCAACAAGTGCCTTAGCGAGGCGCTCAACGTTCTCTTCACCGCAGTACGGATACGGAAACGGCTTCTCTGCCTTCTCGTTCTTTGCGCACATACTACGGAGATCCTCGTCGAGTGTGTTGAGGAATGCCTCGTAGATGCTGTCTTCGCTCTTCATGAATGCTTCTTCCTATCCGGTTGCAGATGTTTGTCGGTAAGTTTGTTCTAAGTTTTAGAATGATTTGACGTGTGGGCCAGAAACGTCGCCTAGCCTGTGGTTTCGTAAGTAAAATTACTCTGCTCGATAGCGCGATTTGCCTAAAGGCTGTCTAGCTGTGGCATCAAACAGTTGGTATTGAATTGGTTTGGATTGCTTCGAGGATAGCACAGTGTGCTGTTCTCGTCATTAGAAATTTTCGAAATATTCTGTTAACATATATCCCACTAAGAAGAAAGGGCATACGTATGTACGAATCCGCGTTCTCTTTGCCACGCCTCACCGCTGCCATCATTTCGCGCGCACTCAATCTGGAACAAGGCAGTCGCTTGCGCGTCGTTCGACTACCCGATTCGCTCGATGCCGACCTGCTCAATACGTGCCTCTTCATGAATAAAAGCGTCTTTCCCAGCATTTGCGAACTTGAACCAGGAGAGCGGGACGACGTCGACGGCCCCGCTCCGGTGCTTATCGACGCTACGGGCTATCACCGCAATACTCACGACAAAGAAATTCGCTTATGCGAGGCCCTTATCAACGATCTGGAGCCGGGCTATTTAGGCTTTTGCGATTGGGACCCCTTTGTTTGGTGCCTCTATGCGCTCGCGCTTTCCGGTCGAAGCAGGGCAGCGGTATTACTGCCAGCAAGTCTAATAGATAAAGCCGAGCAGGCGCGCACGGTTCTCATGCGCGAAGGACTCATCGAGCGTGTCGTCTATTTCCCGCACAGCGAACCCAGCAGTTACAAGATGTGCGAGCTCATCGTCTTGTCAACGGAGAACCGCAGCGTCACATTCCACAACCTGTCCAGCTTCACTCGCTACATGTTGCCAACCCCCGCGAACGAAGAATCCTGCCCGCCCCTAGCTATTGCACCGGATTGGTCCCGCGTTAGCCTCGCTCAACATCAGACCTCTCCCATAGAGACAATCGTTCTCGAGACGCGTGAGCTACTCCAGCACCATGCCCCACTCTCGTGGGGCAAAATCAGCCTTATCAGCCTTACCCGAAACTACAGCGCCACGCTTGGTGACGCTTTTACGCGAGTGGCACCATTCATGCCCCGCGAGAGCACCACATCGAACGACGTTGATGCGATCGAGGTTCGCCGCATCTCATCTCAGGATTTTCAAGACGGCAACCTTCTGCCCGCAGACGCTGTAGAAAGCGCAAACGGCTCGGATTCCAAAATCGTAAAGGTGGACCCCAGCGTTCTCGATCGCTATGAGCTCCGCGCTGGAGATATCGTCATGCCGCGCATGCTGGGTCGCTACGGCGCGTCCAACCTGCTTGTCGTCAGCGCCAATGACGCAAAGCAGCACCTGGTTGCTTCGCATAACACCACCGTCATTCGCCCGTCATTCGAAACAATGACCGAAGAGGAGCGCGTGGTGTTTTCGGAGATAATCGTTGGCTACCTTACAGAAGGCCACGGGGCGCAGCTAATTCAAGCATTGACTGAAGCGGCAGACATCCGTGCCATCCGCCCGACCGACCTGTTTGAGATCGAAGTCCCGCCGGCGCTCGACCCGCGCACACGCGAGTATAGCGAATCCATCAACCGCTTTGCCGAGGTCGTAAGGACAAAGAAACAAGCCGAGGCCGCTGTCGCCCAAGCCCAGCGCGACCTCGAAGGCGCAAAAAAGGCCGTCACCCAGGTGGTCGACCAGACCTGCGAATAGCGCATAGGCAGTAGAAACGTCTTAAGCCGGCGACAGGAACTAATTCTGCCGCCGGCTTAACTATCTAGCCTATTCCCATCCCGTGGTCTGAGGATTCCATTTGCGCACATTCGCCGAATGATTAAAGCACGATGTATACAACCGATTGACAACCTCTTCTGCCCCAGCAATGTTCCCCGCGAGATCAAGTACCCCCGCCTGCCTCGCCATCTTTACGTACTGTGCAGAACCATTTTGTTTCCACCAGAGAGGCGCCACGAACTCTTCCGGCATTGCCACTTTGCGGGCAGACGCTTCTTTCTCGACCCTCTCGACAAGCGTAGCCCCATCGATGAAGCAAGTTTTCGCGTACACCAAGATGTCGACTATATCCTTGATTCGCGAAGAGGCACGGCCCTCATGCATCTCTATCATTGCGAGCAATTTATCTGCAAGGGCGCTCTCCACTCGGCATACTCGATAGTCGCAGACTGGGAGCCCCTCGATATTCAAACGATCGATCGGCGCGAGAACCTCAGGCTCAAGTCCCCGCACTTCATCAATTACCAAGTCAATTGAAATTGGCTGTAGCTTCTTGGTTCCCATAAAGGGGGTGAACCATACCTTAGCACCGCACCGATACTCATCTTCTTCTTTGATCTGCTCTGCACGATCAAAGACAAACGAAACGAAATCCTCCAGATCAATCGAAGCCGCCCGCACCAGATCGGCAACAGCCTCTTCGAGGCTCTCCTCTTGAGCAACCAAGTCAATATCTCTTGTGACACGCGCATCGAGCGTTCGCGCCAGGACGCTTTGACCACCTTTAAGCACAAAACGGCAGTCATCTTCTGAAAAAACGCGACATAGGAAGCGATGAAAGTAGAAACCAACGATTGCCCGATTAGTATCCATTGGTGATTCTCTTGCGGCATTCCTAACAGCCATCTCCAATGCGGCAGGCGTTTTGTACTTCACCATGTCCTCCGTTTCGCATTACCCGTTCAGTACCATCAGCAAAGGCGCCATCAGCTCGCGTCGTTTGGCGGTTTTAGAGTTCTCTTCTACAAGATCCTTCAGCCGTTGTATATCGAGTCCACGTCCAAGCGCGTCGTTATAGGCATCGATAATTAATGAGGGATCCTCGCAATCGAGGCAAAGATCGACAAGCGTGCGCTCGGGTTTAGTTACCGGCAGGCCGTCGAGCCAAACGATGTCCCGCTCAGCAATCTCGCGCTTTACAAAAGAAAGGGATTCGTTTCTTGTATTGATACGCATGGGCGCGGTCATCCTGTAGGGGGACAGATAGAAATCGCCCATTTGCTGCAGGTTCGCCGCTGTCGTACCGCTCACGGCGATGCCATCCCACTGACGTTTTCTCTCCCACGCGCAAAGGGAGGGATTGGTGAGCTTCCAAAAGGCGTTGAGTTCGTCGGTGTCTCGGCGCTGCGTTCCAGACATCCGGTAGGCGCCGTGGCATATCCGTTCAAGACGCCCTGCGCGGCATGAGTGCGCTAGCGCATCTCGAGAGATGTCCATGCGAGCCGCCTGGGCTGTGGTGAACACGCCCTCGCTCTCGGAAAGCTCGCTTATCGCCGCTATGTTGCTAAAGTACTTCATGCTGCAATTGTAGGATATTTTCATACTTTTGCAACGTGATTTTTGATCCATTAGATCCGTTTGCCTTGTTTACCCCATTTCTGACGCCGTTTTGCACCGGCACCCCATCCCCCGCTATTGAGGTCTAATACTTTTCCGCGAAGTGAACGGCTGTTTTTGGACCTCTGAAACATCCGCATTTTTCGGCGGCAAAATCGTGGGATTTCAGCATTGAAACCGCAGGAAGCGGCACCTCTAAAGTGTCGATGCTTCGGGGGTCCGTTTTCACTCATTCACTTCTCGGAAAAGTATTAGACCTCGCCATCAGCTATCCCAAAGATCAGACCGCCCCTCCTTCACGCCACGCAAAACCTGCCTTTTCTGCCCCTGCCCGCCTCCGCACCACCCAAAAACTCATCCAACATTAATCTTGGCTCAAGAATCGCTTAATCTATAACCTGCACTATAGAGTTCGACCAAGGGCGGGGCGGCGCAACGCAGACCGCCGAACGCAACGCTCGCGCCCGGGCAGATCGCCCGGCGTCGCGCCCATCGAACGAAAGGACAGGTCATGGACGACCTCGAAAAAGTTGAAACCATCCGCACCAAGTGCAACGTGAGCTACACCGACGCCAAGGCCGCGCTCGACGCCGCCGACGGCAACGTCCTGGACGCCATCATTTGGCTCGAGTCGCAGGGCAAGACGCAGACCACGTCGGCGTACGCCGCCACCGAGTCCGCGCCAGTCGATGAGCCCTCGGCCGAGATGGTCGCCGCGCAGGCCGCCTACGAAAAGTCGAGCGAAAAGACCGACTTCTCCAAGAAGATGGACAGCGTGTGGGAGTACCTCAAAAAGCTCTTCCGCCTGAGCCTGGACACCAAGTTTATCGCCACGCGCCGCGATGCGATCATCCTCAACATCCCCATCCTGATCCCCATCGTCGCGCTGTTTGCCTGGGGCGCCACGATTTGGCTGATGCTCATTGGCCTGTTCTTTGGCATGCGCTACCGCATCGATAGCGACGGCGACGTGCCCGGCAGCATCAACACCCTGATGGACAGCGCTGCCAATGCCGCG
Source organism: Collinsella sp. AM16-21 (assembly GCF_003471905.1). Lineage (NCBI taxonomy): Bacteria > Bacillati > Actinomycetota > Coriobacteriia > Coriobacteriales > Coriobacteriaceae > Collinsella > Collinsella sp. AM16-21. The sequence continues at coordinate 20,939 of NZ_QRKJ01000002.1, read as the reverse complement.
GACGACATCAAGCAAAATCTCAACGACGACAAGTAATCGCAGACGGGGGCACGTATGGCACGGATCCTGATTGTAGAGGACGAGGAGAAAATCGCCCGCTTTGTGACGCTCGAGCTGGAGCACGAGGGCTACCAGGTGGAGCACGCCGCCGATGGCCGCACCGCCGTTGACCTGGCGCTGGAGCGCGACTACGATCTGATTCTGCTCGACGTGCTGCTGCCGCAGCTCAACGGTATGGAGGTGCTGCGGCGTGTCCGCAAGCACAAGGATGTGCCGGTGATCATGGTCACCGCGCGCGATGCCGTGATGGACAAGGTGGCCGGGCTCGACGCCGGCGCCGACGATTACCTGACCAAGCCATTTGCGATTGAGGAGCTGTTCGCACGGATCCGCGTGGCGCTGAAGCGCTCGGAGGCCGTGCGGGCGGCTTCGGGCGTTGGCGGCGTTGGGGCGGGCGGTGCGGGCGGGTGCGCCGTTGCGATACCCCCGGCTAGCGACTCGGCCAAGACCTCTGCCGTGCCCTCCCCCGCCGTGCTCACCGTGGGCTCGGTTGCGCTCGACCCCGACCGCCGCGAAGTCACGGTCGGCGGCTCGCCCATCGCGCTCACGGCTCGCGAGTTCGACGTCCTCGCCCTGCTTATGGCACATGCCGGCACCGTGCTCACGCGCGAGCGCATCGCGCACGAGGCGCTGGGCTACGACTACGTGGGCGACACTAACAACGTCGACGTGCACATCGCGCACCTGCGCGCCAAGATCGAAGACGCCGGCAGTGCCCGCATCATCCAGACCGTGCGCGGGGTGGGCTATGTCTGCCGCGCGTAACGACGAGGCTAAGCGCGTCACCTCCATCGCCCGCGCCATCAACTGGAGCTATATGTGGCGCCGCTTGGTGAGCTACGTCTGGCTGGATCTGTTACTGCTGCTTGTTGCGGCGGCGATCCTCGTCTATGGCTACAACCAGACGCTGCCCGATGGCGCGTTTACCGCGGGATGGATCCCCAGCGCTAGCGTTCACGGCATGTCACTGACGCCCGCGCGCGGCTGGGACCTGACAACGCTCACCTATACCGTCGAGTTTGCGCGTACCACCAAGACCTTCCCCCTCGCGCAGGACCTCGTCGCACTGTGGCCCCTCTACCTTGTCGTTGTAGGTTGGCAAGTCATCAGCGTGCTCAACATGCTCGGCGGCGCCCGCCGCGTGCGCCGCACCATGGCACCGCTCAACGACCTGGCCCTGCGCGTTGACGAGCTCGGGCGCATGCAGCTCGCCGGCGGCAAGATGGAAACGCTCGAGCAGGCCATCGAGCGCGCAAGCGTCGACTCGCCGAGCGTCACCACCGGCGACGCCGATCTGGCGAGTATCGAGGTCGCGCTCAACCGCCTGCTGCGCCAGATGCAAGAGGCCAAGCTGCAGCAGATGCGCTTTGTCAACGATGCGAGTCACGAGCTGCGCACGCCCATCGCGGTGATTCAGGGCTACGTGAACATGCTCGACCGCTGGGGCAAAGACGACCCGGACGTGCTGGCAGAGTCCATCGCCTCGCTCAAAGCCGAAAGCGAGCATATGCAGGAGCTCGTGGAGCAGTTGCTGTTTTTAGCGCGCGGCGATGCCGGTCGCACCGTGCTGCGGCGCGCGAATACCAACCTGGCTGCACTGGTCGGCGAGGTTTGCGAAGAATCACAGATGATCGATGCCGGGCACACATATCGGCTGGCGTATGATGCCGCACTTACCGGCGACCCGCGCTGCAACGCATCGGTTGACGTGGCACTCGTGAAGCAGGCGCTGCGCGTGATCGTGCAAAACGCCGCCAAGTATTCGGACGCAGGCACGACCGTCACGTTTGCCATAACACCCGATGCGGGCACGGGCGCGATTGACATAAGCGTTGAGGACGAGGGCATCGGCATGAACCAGGAATCCGCAGCTCACGCTTTCGAGCGGTTCTACCGTGCCGACAACGCACGCGATGCCGGCGCACAGGGCTCGGGCCTGGGGCTCGCTATCGCCAAGTGGATCGTCGACAGCCACGGCGGTGTCATTGGCGTGACCTCAGTCGAGGGCGTCGGCAGCCGCTTTACGATTCGGCTGCCACGGTAGGGGCGTCTCTCACGAATCGAAGGTGAATGCTTTTCCGCGAAGTGAGCGACCTATTTTGGACCCCCGAAGCATCCGCACTTTTTGGCGCCAAAACCGCAGGAAATACCTGACAAAACCGCAGGAAAGAACGACGTAAAAGTGTCGATGCTTCAGGGGCTCGATTTCACTCGTTCACTTCGCGGAAAAGCATTCACCTTCGATTTACGGCAGCCCGTCAGTCACCCTCTCGGCATTAAAAATGGGGCAAAGCCACGCGCCTTACCCCATTTTTCGTTAGCCATAGCAGCTCGTGCGCTACTCGCGGCACAGGTGCACGGCGAAGCCGGCGAACTCGCGCTTAAAGTACACGAGCTTGGTGCTACCGTCGGGCAGCAGCGCGCGCGACTCCTCGTTGACCTCGAGCCCGCGCTCGGCAAACCACTTCTCGGCCGCATCGATGTCGTTGACGGCAAAGCCAATGTGGCCCTTGGTGCCACGACCGTTCTGCTTCATAACCTCGACCAGCGAATCGTTAAAGTACGAAACCGGGGTCTCGATAACGGGCAGGCCCATCATCGTCGAGAACAGCTCCGCGATCTCCAAGGCGTCTACCGGGTCGGTGGCGTTGATGCCCACATGGGCAACGCGCATGCCAAAAAGCTCGACCGGGTTGGCGTTCTGCTCACTCATACAGTCAGCGCCTACTGAGCCATGACGTCGAGGACGGCCTTCTCGGCAGCGACGCGGTTCATGCCGGTCATGAAGGGCACGCCGCTCACGTACGGGCAGGTGAGTCCCTCGGGGGCAACGGTGGTGGCGATCAGCAGGTCAGCGCCCTCGTCGCAGTAATCCTTGGCCTCGGAGATAGCGCACTGCACGATCTCGTACTTGCCGGCATAACCGTTGGCATCGAGCATGGTGGCGACCTTCTGGGCAACGAGCGTGGAAGTAGCAGCGCCAGCACCGCAAGCCAAAACGATCTTCTTCATAGGTAATGTCTCCCTTCATGGTTTACTTTAGGTAAGTGTACCGCAGCGAGCGATGGCACTTAGCCTCGATGAGCTTTTATGCCAGTTTGCTTGCGCGCTGCGTATAATACATCTAGCACGCATTGTCATACCGCTTGTTTTACGAGCGACCGAGGAGCTCAATATGCCCGATTCCCGCACACTCTGGACCGCCGTCGTCATCATCTGTATCGCCGTGTCGGTGTTCTTTAGCGTCAAAAAACGCACCACGTTTAAACGCCTGCAGCAGCTTATGGCTGCCAAGCAGTGGGACGAGTTCGATCGTTTGCTCGACAGCAAGCTCACCAGCATGCTGTACCCGCGCTACAACCGCGACTACCTGCGCCTGAACTCCTATCTGCTGCGCGAGGACCACAAGCGCGCCAGCGAGATGTTCGATTTGCTGCTGGGACTCAACCTGCCCAAGATGCAACGCGTCGACCTGGTCATTAAGGCCTTTAACTACTACGTTGGCCAGGAGGACCGCAAAAAGTCCAAGGAGCTCCTGCACGAGATCAAGGGCTTTGAGGGCGGCCAGGCCGAGGCAGTCGCGCACGAATGCCAACTGATGTACGACACGATGATCCTGAAGCGCCACAACGATATTCCCGAGCTGGAGCGCATGCTCGAGGAGGCCGGCGACGATAAGGTTAAGGGTTGCCGTTTGGAGTACCTGTTGGCCCTACAGTACAAGAACAAGGGCGACGAGGCCAAGTTTGCCGAGTACTTGGAAAAGTCGGGCCGGCACTCGATGGCTGTCAACGCGTAACGGGCGGCTTGTGCTAGACTTCTAGTCTCACGGGGGCGTGGCGGAATTGGCATACGCAGGAGACTTAAAATCTCTCGCCGCAAGGATTGTGGGTTCGAGTCCCACCGCCCCTACCACGTATTGTTTACGAGCCCGTGTCCCCAAGGGATGCGGGCTCGTTTCTTTTGGACGCCGTCAACTGCCGAGCAGCTCATTTGGGACAGAGCTTTTTTGACTACTTTTAAAGGGAGCTCAGGCTCGGGGTCCAGCCGATGGTGGGGGCGGCGCCGTCGAGAGTCTCGTTGATGGTGGCGGCCATGCCGGCGAGTAGGCTGTTCTCGCTTACGGTGAGCGTCTTGTAGCCGCCGGCACGCATGAGCTCGCGGATCACCACGGCACCAGCCAAGATCACGCCCGCGCGCTTGGGTTGCACGCCCGGTAGCGCGGCAATGCCTTCCGCGTCCAACACAGACATGCGCTCGATAGCGGCCGAGACCTGCTCCAGCGACAGCTCGCGTAGGTGCACAAAGCTCGAATCGTACGGTTCCAGCTCGTGGACCAGAGCCACCAGCGTAGTCACCGTGCCGCCCACCGCGACCAAGCGTTCGGCGCGCTCAAAGTCACTGGGCAGGCCTTCAAAATAGGCGGCGAACTGCTCACCTGCCCACGTGGCAGCGGCAGTAAGCTCGCCGCGCGAGGGTGGCAGCGCCGAGAAAAACCGCTCTGTCACACGGCGACAACCGATGTCCAGCGAGCGCGTCCCTTCCAGCGCAAAGACCCCGCGCTCCGGCGCGTACACGCCAGTCGCGAGCTCCGTGGAGCCGCCGCCCGAATCGGCAACGATGATGCGCTCGCCGGCAAAGTCGTGCGCCACGCCAAAAAACGTCAGACGCGCCTCGACCTCGCCCGGAATCACCTGCGGATCGAGCCCCAGCTCGCGCAGGCCGTCCAGCAGCAGTGCGGCATTGGACGCATCGCGCGCGGCGCTCGTGCAGGTGGTGCAGATGCGCACAGCACCAAAGGCACGGGCCTCGTCCACAAACATGCGACACGCAGCGAGCACGCGCTCAACGGCCGCCTTGCAAAAGCGCCCTGTCGCGTCCACACCCTCGCCCAGGTCGGTAATCTCGGTATGCTTGGACGATTCCACGATCGCCCCGCTCTCCACCTGGGCCAGAACCAGTCGCGACGACACCGTTCCCAGGTCGATCGCGGCCACCTTATAGCGTTTGCAATTTGTCATTGCGGGCTCCCCTCCGGGCGCTACTTGCCGTTGGACACGACCGTCTGACCCTCGACGCCGTTAAACCCAAACAGCATGTCGAGCGCCTGGATGTACCACGGCGCGTCCTTGCCGACTTCTTCGATTTCCTTGGCCACTTCGCTGGCCTTCTTGACGTTTGAGGACTTCTGGCTCGACGAGGCATCAGAATCGTCGTCCAGGCCCTGCACTTCAATCCTCTTCTCGCCGGGCATCACCAGGCCCAGGTCCTCGGATGCCGCGTCCTTGATACCCTCCTCCGAGAGCAGTTTGTCGACGCTTTTTTGCAGGTCGTCGTTATATTGCTCGCGAATCTCGACCTGCTTGGCCAAGATGTCGCTCGAGCGTTTTGCCACATACAGATCGCGCACGGGGAAGTACAGGCTCACGAGCGCCAGGGCGACGACAATGCCAACAAACAGCCCTCGCTGGGGACCGTGGGTAAAGTCGTAGATTGCCTTGACCACCGCGTTATCGTTGGCGTAATGCATGAAGTCCGAGCCCGAAAGACGGTTCGAGGGCCTACTCGGCTTTTCATTCGTTTGATCCGAGGAACGCTGAGCATGCTCCGAATGCGCCGAACGTGGCGGGCGGTCCGTCGGCGTATTCATTTGAGCACGGGGGTGTGAGGCACTTGCCGGACGCTGTGCGCGGCGATCGACGCTGGCGTAGTCGGACCCGCCGAGCTGCACGGTAGGTGCGCGGCGAGGTGACGGCTCACGCGAACCGGCGGAATAGTACCTGTTGTCGTAAATCTGATCCATGTGCGCCTTGTGCGGTTGAGGTTTGTTTGCGCTAAGTCTTTTAGTTATAGCACGAGCGCCCGCACCGTCTTCGGCGGCCCTTGCTCGACATAAAAAAGGCGCTGAGCCATATGGCCCAGCGCCCCATGGTGCTCAACAGTGCCCGGCGGGAGCGAGGTGAATCCGAGTCAGCCCCGCCCCCGCACACGCCGCTTGCCTAGCGAATGTTGTAGAACGCGGCCTTGCCGGCGTAGCGCGCGCTGCCCTCGAGCTCGTCCTCGATACGGATGAGCTGGTTGTACTTGGCGATGCGATCGCTACGGCACGGGGCGCCCGACTTGATCTGGCCGGCATTGACGCCCACGACCAGGTCGGCGATCGTGGAATCCTCGGTCTCGCCGGAGCGGTGACTCACGATGCAGGCGTAGCCGGCCTCCTTGGCGGTCTCGATGGCCTCGAGCGACTCGGTGAGCGTACCGATCTGGTTGACCTTGACCAGGATCGCGTTGGCGGCGCCCAGCTCGATGCCCTTCTTGAGGCGCTCGGTGTTGGTGACGAACAGGTCGTCGCCCACCAGCTGCACTTTGTTGCCAATGCGACGGGTGAGCTCGACCCAGCCGTCCCAGTCCTCCTCGGCCATGCCGTCCTCGATGGAGATGATGGGATAGGTGTCGACGAGCTTCTCCCAGTAATCGACCATCTGGGCGCTCGTGTACTCAACACCCTCGCCCTTGAGCTCGTACATGCCGGTCTCGGCGTTGTAGAACTCGGTCGAGGCCGGATCCATGGCGTACATGAAATCGACACCGGGCTTAAAGCCGGCCTTCTCGACGGCCTTGGTGATGTACTCGAATGGCTCGGCGTTGGTCTTGAGGTTGGGCGCAAAGCCGCCCTCGTCGCCCACGCCGCCGCCCAAGCCGGCCTCGTGCAGCACGCCCTTGAGGGTGTGGTAGACCTCGGCGCACCAGCGCAGACCCTCGGCAAAGCTCGGGGCGCCCACCGGCATGATCATGAACTCCTGGAAGTCGACGTTGTTGTCGGCGTGTACGCCGCCGTTGAGGATGTTCATCATGGGCGTGGGCAGCAGATGGGCGTTGACACCGCCCAGGTACTGGTACAGCGACAGGCCCGCCGACTCGGCTGCGGCGCGGGCAACGGCCAGCGACACGCCCAGAATGGCGTTGGCACCGAGCTTGGTCTTGTTGGGGGTACCGTCCGCGGCGATCAGCGCGGCATCGACGGCGCGCTGATCGAAGGCATCGAGGCCCACGACGGCATCGGCGCACTCGTTGTTGACGTGCTCGACGGCCTGCGAGACGCCCTTGCCCAGGTAGCGGCCCTTGTCGCCGTCGCGCAGCTCGCATGCCTCAAAGGCGCCGGTCGAAGCGCCCGAAGGCACCATCGCGCGGCCGAAGCTGCCGTCCTCGAGCACGACCTCGACCTCGACGGTGGGGTTGCCGCGGCTGTCAAGTACCTCGCGACCGTAGACATCCAAAATATCGCTCATGTTGTCTCCCTCTCACTTGGAAACGTAGTGGATGCAAGCGACTGGCCGACTGTGCACCATCGGTGTGCCTCCGTAAGTTAGCCATGTCGCACTTTTTGCATTATGCCCTAAGTTAGCCAAGGGATACATATGAATTGGAGAAATCATTCTTTGGGGCGCTTGTTTTTGCACCGAGCATTCATCTCTAGAGGTCGCCCCCCCCCCATTAAATTCTTCTATCGGCATACCGTCTTTACCTGGCTTGCGAATGAAAGAGCCAATAATGTGCTTTTACATCGTGCAAAGTTCTGGATATCGTGCAATTCTAATGGTCTGAAGTTCTGGATATCGTGCATAATCAGGTTATAAAAGTTCTGGATATCGTGTACGAGGTAGCCATGCTTAAACGAAAAGCCTATGACAAACTACTAAAATGGAAGCATGAAAGCGCTGGTAAAACAGCACTTCTTATTGAAGGAGCCCGTCGCGTCGGCAAGAGCACGCTTGCCCGCATGTTTGGAGAAACCGAATACAAGTCCTGCCTTGTCATTGATTTCTTTCAAGCACCTGCCGAAGTTAAGCAATATTTTGAGGACTATCGCACTGACTTCGACTCGCTCTTCCTCTATCTCTCGGTTTTCTATAACGTCAAACTCTATGAACACGAGACGCTTATCGTCTTTGACGAGGTCCAGATGTACCCGCAAGCACGCGGACTCATCAAGTATCTCGTTGCAGACGGACGTTACGACTACATCGAAACTGGATCCCTGCTCAGCATCAAGCAGAACATTAAAGATATCGTCATCCCATCCGAGGAAGAGTCTCTGGAACTTGAGCCCCTCGACTTTGAGGAGTTTCTTTGGGGCATGGACGAAAAGGGGCTGGCCGATCTCATTCGCATGAGTTTTAACAAAATGAAACCGCTTCCCGACGCCCTACATCGCAGGGCGCTCTCCCTTATGCGCGAATACATGCTCGTAGGCGGCATGCCTGAGCCGGTATCCATCTATGTTGAACAGCGCGCTTTTGCGCCCGTCGACGCATCGAAACGCCGAATCGTCCAGCTCTATCGCAACGATATCTCTCGTTTTGCAACCGGTTACGAATTCAAAGTCGTCTCCGTACTCGATGGCATCCCGGGTCAGCTCTCTAGGCACGAAAAACGATTCAAGCTTTCCTCACTTGATAAAAACGCGCGCATGCGCACCTACGAAGAAGCCTTCTTTTGGCTGGCAGACGCGCGAATTGCCAATATCTGCTATGCCGCAAGCGAGCCGAGCGTTGGCCTTTCGCTCAGCATGGAGCAAACGGCCCTCAAGTGCTACATGGCAGACACCGGCCTGCTCGTCACACTTGCCTTCTCTGACAACAACGATACCGATGAAGACGTTTACAGGGCCGTGCTTCGCGGCGATATCGGATTGAACGAAGGAATGCTTACCGAAAACTACGTCGCCCAATCTCTAAAGGCCAATGGACACAGGCTCTTCTTTTATTTCCAAAGCGGAAAGAAGGAGGGGGAGGAGCGCATGGAAATCGACTTCCTCGTTACCCGACCCTATGTCAATGCCGCCGGAAAGCCGCGCATCAGCCCCATCGAAGTTAAGTCGCCGCGCAAATACGGGACCATCTCCCTCGATCGGTTCCGCGCACGCTTTAACAAAAAAATCGGGACGGCATATGTGTTGCACCCTAAACAACTCGAGTGGGATGCCGAAGCGCAGCTGGCACATCTTCCGTTGTATATGGCCTTTTGCTTGTAGAGACCTCTCTGTGAATGGATGCCGTGAGAGACGCAGGTCTCACTCGCTTGCTTTTGCTTGGTCCCACAGGTCATTGAGTTGAGCGGTTGAGCAGGCGGCGAGGTCATCGCCCGCCTCGCGCGCAGCAGCCTCCATCGCGGCCCAACGGTGGCGGAACTTTGCCGTGCTCGCGCGCAGAGCACTCTCGGCGTCTATGCCCTCCTTGCGCGCAACGTTGACCAGGGCAAAGAGCAGGTCGCCAAACTCCATCTCGCGCTCGGGCGAGCCGGGAGCCTCGGCCTCAAACTCGGCACGCTCCTCAGCGACCTCGTCCCACACGTCCTGGACCGTCTCCCACTCAAAGCCCACGGCAGCCGCCTTGCGCGACACCTTCTGAGCCTGCATCAGCGCCGGCAGGTGCGTGGGCACACCGTCGAGCAGACCCTCGGGTGCGGCCCCGCCTGCCGCCACGGCCTGGTCTTTGGCGGCCTTCTCGGCAAGCTTGACCTCGTCCCAAATCTTGAGCACCTCGTCGGAGTTGTCGGCATCCGCATCGCCAAACACGTGCGGGTGACGACGGATGAGCTTGGCGTCGATATCGCGCGCCACATCGGCCAGCGAAAACTCGCCGGCATCCGCCGCAATCTGCGCATGCAGTACGACCTGCATGAGCACGTCGCCCAACTCCTCGCGCAGGTGTGCCGCGTCGTCGGCCTCGATGCAGTCGAGCGCCTCGTAGGCTTCCTCGATCATGTTCTTGCCAATGCTGCGGTGCGTCTGCTCGCGGTCCCACGGGCAGCCGTCGGGCTGGCGCAGGCGCCAGATGGTCTGCACCAGATGCTGCAGCTCGGCCGACGCGTCGACCAGCGTGGACAGGTCGCGCGAACCCTCGGCATTTTGCTGAGCCATATGCTCGGCCATGGTTAGTCCTCCCCCATGATCACATGGCGGAACGCGCCGCCCTCGTAGACGCCGTAGCTATGTGTGCCGTCCTTGGGGATGCTCACGCTGCCGGGATTGAAGAGCCACAGACCCGGGTGCGCGGCGCTTTCCTCGTTAACCTTGATGTGCGTATGGCCGTAGACGAGCGCGGAGCCCTCGGGCAGCGCGGGCGCGTGGTCAACGCTGTTATGCATGCCGGCGCCAAAGACGTGGCCGTGCGTCAGGAACAGCTCGCGACCGGTCTCGTCGAACAGCGTGGCGTAGTCCGCCATGACGGGAAAGTCGAGGACCATCTGGTCGACCTCGGCGTCGCAGTTGCCGCGCACCGCGATAATGCGGTCGGCCAGGGCGTTGAGCAGCGGAATCACACGCTTGGGGGCGTAGTCGCGCGGCAGGTCGTTGCGCGGGCCGTGGTAGAGCAGGTCACCCAGCAGCACGATGCGGTCGGGCTGCTCGGATTCGATGGCGGCGACCAGGCGCTCGGTCCAGTATGCCGAGCCGTGGATGTCGGAGGCGATGAGGTATTTCATGGGGAGTCCTTTCGGAGTGGGGCTGATGTGGCCGGGCGCGAGATGTCGCCGGCCGCGCTATTCAAATCGCAGTGCCGAGGCTTGTGCCGCCTGCATCACGCGCTGGAGCGGCACGTTATGCTCGCGGGCAAGACGGGCGCAGTCCTCGTACTCGGGCGCCGCACGCTCACTGCCGTCGGGCAGGGTGGCTACTTTGACGGCCACCTCGCCCCAAGGCGTCGCTACCTGCTCAAAACGACGCGGCAGGCAAACGCGTTCCATCACCTGGCGACGAACGGCGTTGGTCGTGGTTTCCAAAAAGATAATCGTCTGCAGGCGTTCGATATCCTCATGCGAGCAGATCACCTGCAACTGCCATCCGGGGCGGCCCTTTTTGCAGTAAAGCGGCAACCAATGCACCTCGCGGGCGCCGGCCTTGCGCAGGCAATCGGCGGCATAGGCGAGTACCTCGGGCGACGCATCATCGATGTCGCACTCCAGCTTGACGATGGTTTCGGGCGCATCGGTCTCGCGGGACAGCGGAGATGTACTTCCACGTTGCATACGGTCCGGATCCTTTCCGCACGGGCTCGTTTTATTCACCCAAACGCTAGCACATCGAACGTGGCACAGGCGTGACTTTCGTCCGTCGTCGCCCTTGCCCCTATCCAAACATGTACGTCAGCCTCCAAACATGTCATTTTTTGCAGCTTTTGGAGGCTGACGTACATGTTTTGAGAGCAAGCGAGGCCGTACCGCCTTTCCAATCGATTTCGAGCTCCGGCGTGGGCGGCGTGTTGAGAGCTGCATCATTACAATGGAGCGGATTCGCCAAATGCAAAGGAGTCGCCATGCCCGCCTGCCCGCTGGTCGATTGCCACACCCATACTTCGTTTTCGGATGGCCATGCCTCGTTTGAGGACAACGTCCGTGCCGCTGCTGCGGCAGGCTGCCGCGTCATGGTCTCGACTGACCACCTCACCCTGCCCGCCAGCATGGACGCCAACTGCGAAGTGCAAGTTGTCGAGGGCGACTTGCCGGCACATCGTTTGGCCTTTGAGGACGCCCGCAAACTCGCCGCGCAGATTGCGCCGGAGCTCACCTTTATCTACGGTTTTGAATGCGATTGGTACGAGGGCTGCGAGCCCTTGGTAGAGCACTGGTCCCAGGGCGCCGTCGTACGTCTGGGCAGCGTGCACTGGATTGGCAACCCGGGCGATATTGCGGCAGGCGCCGCGGGCACGGCAGGGACAGAGGACGTCGCGCGCCCCGATACACCCGATTCCCTTTGCGGTTGGATCGACGACGATACCAACCTGCATGTTTGGGAAAACTTAGGCGTGCGCGGCGTGTGGGAGTGCTACGTCGACGACTGGTGCCGTGCTTGCGAAAGCTCACTCAACTTTGACGCGATGGCCCATCCCGACCTGGTCATGCGCTTTTCGAAGGACGGCTTTGCACCCGACTTTGACCCCGCGCCGTTTTGGGAGCAGATGGCCGAATGCGCCCACGATACGGGTCGCCGCGTTGAGGTCTCGACCGCCGCACCGCGCAAGGGGCTCGACGATTACTACCCCGCGACCGGGCTGTTGCGCCGCTTCGCCCATGCCGAGGTGCCCATCACCTTTGGCTCGGACGCGCACCGCGCCTGCGACATCTGCTGGAACATCCGCGAGGCCCAGGCCCACGCCTACGACTGCGGCTACCGGGCCTTCGATATCCCCCACCCCACCGGCGAATGGGAATCCACGCCCCTCGCCTAACTAGTCGTTTAAGAACGTCCCCAATGACTAGTGGCGGCGGGCGTTGAGTTCGCCGGCCAGTTCGTCGAGGGTGATGCCGTAGCGCTCGAGCGTCACGAGCAGGTGGTAGATCAGGTCGCCGGCCTCGTAGCGGATGTGATCGTGGTCGTTATCCTTGCAGGCCATGATCACCTCGCTCGCCTCCTCGGCAAGCTTCTTGAGCAGCTCGTCCTCGACGTCGGTCAGCAGACGCGCGGAATAGCTCTCCTGCGGCGGCGCATCGCGACGGCCGTGAATCACCTCGGCCAGTCCCGTCAGCGTCTCACCGATGTTTCCCGGCTGCACGTTAGCTGTTCTGACTCCCATGGTTATTTCCTCTCGTTACTGCAGCGTAAAGTAGGTACCGGTCTCATCGAACCGAGGCTTTGCGCCCTTTTTCTCAAAGAACTCGACGATGACGGCATGGGCCTCATTGAGCCTTTCCTTCTCGGCCTCGAGCCAAAGCGACTGCGCCCCGCAGGCATCAGTCAGGTGCACGCGGCATGGCACGCCCGCGCGGAGGAGCTCGGTGTTGCAGTCGGCGACCTCGAACGGCGTCACGACTTTCATCACACTCCCCCTTCCACGCGCTTAAAGAAGCAGGTACGGTTGCCGGTATGGCAGGCCGGGCCCGGTGAGTCCACCTTGACCAGCAGCGTATCGCTATCGCAGTCGGCCCAGAGCTCCTTGACCTCCTGCATGTTGTCACTCGTCGCGCCCTTGTTCCAGAGCTCCTGACGGCTGCGACTCCAAAACCACGTGGTCCCGGTCTTGAGCGTCAGCCCCACCGATTCCTCGTTCATCCAAGCAACCATAAGCACCTCACCGGTGTCATACTGCTGAACCACGCAAGGAATCAGCCCGCGGGCGTCGTATTTAAGCTCGGTAGCATTTATTACCTCAGTCATCATTCCTCCCAAGTAACAAACGAAATCCCACAGGTCGGCGAGGGTTGTCCAGGTGCCGCAGGTTGCCGCGAAAGAGGAGCGACGCGTACTTTGGTACGCGAGCGACGGTTTGAGCGGCAAGATGCGGTGCCTGGGCAAGCCGCAGCACTAGAAGTCCAGCCTCACAGGGATGCCTTGGCTGGCCATATACTCCTTCACCTGGCGAATGCTGAAAGTTCCAAAGTGAAAGACGCTGGCCGCCAGTACGGCGTCGGCTTCGCCCTCGATCACGCCCTCGGCAAAATGCTCGAGCGTGCCCACGCCGCCGCTTGCGATCACCGGGATCGGCACCGCGCGCGCCACGGCGCGGGTGAGTGCCAGGTCGAAGCCAGCCTTGGTACCGTCGCGATCCATGCTGGTGAGCAAGATCTCACCGGCGCCGCGACGAGCCGCTTCCTCGGCCCACGCCACCGCATCGATACCCGTGGCGTTGCGACCGCCCGCCGTGAAGACCTCCCACTTGTCGGCATCCGGCTGACCGGGCAGGCCCACGCGCTTGGCATCAATCGCCACGACCACGGCCTGGCTGCCAAACGCCGCGGCGGCCTGGCTGATCAACGACGGATCGCGCACGGCGGCAGAGTTAAGCGACACCTTGTCGGCACCGGCGGCAACCATGGTTCGCATGCCCGCCAAGTCGCGGAAACCGCCGCCCACGGTATAGGGAATAGCGAGCTCCTCGGCCGCGTGCGCCGCCATCTCTATGGTCGTCGCGCGGTTGTCGCTCGTCGCGGTAATGTCCAGGAAGACGACCTCGTCTGCACCCTCGCGGTCGTAGGCGCGCGCCAGCTCCACCGGGTCGCCAGCATCGCGCAGGCTCACAAAGTTGACGCCCTTGACCACGCGGCCGTCCTTAACATCCAGACAGGGAATCACGCGTTTGGCAAGCATGGGCTACTCCTTCCCTCGGGCGGCGGCCAACGCCTGGGCCAGCGTAAAGTTGCCCTCGTAGAGCGCACGACCGGTAATGGCACCCTCGATGGCATCCTCGCCCACCGCGGCCAGTGCGCGGATATCGTCGAGCGTCGAGATGCCGCCCGAAGCCACGACGGGAAAGCCCGCGACCTCGGCCACATGGCGATACGCCGCCACGTCGATGCCCGTCTGCATGCCATCGCGCGCGATGTCGGTATACACCAGATGCTTAAAGCCCAGCTCGGTGAGCTGCGCCACGGCGTCGTCGAGCGCCACACCCGCGCCGTCGCGCCAACCATTCACCTTGACCTGGCCGTCACGGGCGGCAATGTCTGCCACCAGTAACTCGCCAAAGCCTTGGGCCGCCACCTCGGCAAAACCCGGCTCAGTCACCAGCACGGTGCCCAGTGCGATGCGACGCGCGCCGTAGCCGGCCAGCTCGTCGATGCGCGCGAGCGAGCGAACGCCGCCGCCCACGTCCACGGACAGGCCGTCGACGCTGCAGATGGCCTTAATCGCCGCCGAGTTGGCAGCGCACGCGTCCTCGTCCTCGCCAAAGGCAGCGGACAGGTCGACGACATGCACCCAGCTCGCGCCCTGCTCGGCAAACGAGCGGGCGACGGCCACGGGGTCGTCGGAATATACCTTGCAGCGGCTCCGGTCGCCGCACTCCAGGCGCACGACCTTGCCGCCGATCAGATCGATTGCAGGAAACAGGATCATCGGCCAACCTCCTCGACGATGTTGACGAAGTTCTTAAGGATGCGCTGACCAAGCGCGGAGGATTTCTCGGGATGGAACTGACAGCCCCACGCGTTGCCGTGACGCGCGATGCACGGGAAGCTCCGCGTGTAGTGCGTGCGCGCCAAAACATCAGCGGCATCGGCGTCGTCGGCCACCGCGTAGCTGTGGGTGAAGTACATGTTGGCACCCTCGGCAAAACCGGCGAGCAACGGATCGGCCGAACCGGCGGGCGTCATGTGCACCTGGTCCCAGCCCACGTGCGGCACCTTCAG
Organism: Collinsella sp. AM16-21; assembly: GCF_003471905.1. Lineage (NCBI taxonomy): Bacteria > Bacillati > Actinomycetota > Coriobacteriia > Coriobacteriales > Coriobacteriaceae > Collinsella > Collinsella sp. AM16-21. Next base: position 5,756 of record NZ_QRKJ01000002.1, on the reverse strand, counting down.
GCGGCTCGACTCCAAGCGCGTGCACGAGCCGCGCATGATGCCCAGGCCATCGACCCAGGGGCCGCCAGACTGCTCGGGGGTGCCGCCATCCGCGGCCACGCCCTCGTCCGCAGGCACGCCCTCGTTGCCGCGCTCAAAAAACAGCTGAAGGCCCAGGCAGATGCCGAGCAGCGGAGTTCCGGCGGCAACGGCATCGAGCACGGCCACCTCCTCGCCGCTCTGACGCATAAAGGCGATCGCGTCATAGAACGCACCCACGCCCGGGATGACCAGGCCGTCGGCGTTGCGGATCTGCTCCGGATCGTCCGACGTGCAGGCGGCAGCACCGGCGCGCGCAAGCCCGCGCACGACGCTCGACAAGTTGCCCTTGTGGTAGTCGACCACCACGATCTTCGGTTCGCCCACGCGACCCCTCCACTTCTCATCATCCAAAACCACCACAAAGAGGACAGGCATCTTCGTGGTGGTTTTACCCTTGTGACGGTTACAGCGAGCCCTTAGTGCTGGGGATACCCTGCACGCGGGGATCGAGTTCGCAGGCGCGGCGCATCGTGCGGCCCACGGCCTTAAAGGCGGCCTCGATAATGTGGTGCGAATTGCCGCCCGCCAGCTCGCGCACGTGCAGCGTGAGCTTGGCATCGCGCGCAAAGGCATAGAAGAACTCGACGGCCAGCTCGGTATCAAAGCTGCCCACGCGCTCAGTCGGCACGGGCAGCTCGCAATAGGCCTGCCCGCGACCCGAGATATCCACGGCGGCCATCACGAGTGTCTCGTCCATGGCGATCGCCGCGTCGGCAAAGCGCGTAATACCCGCCTTGTCGCCCAGCGCCTGGCAAAACGCCTCGCCCAGCACAATGCCCGTGTCCTCAACGGTGTGGTGCGCGTCGACCTCGACGTCGCCCACCGCATGCACCGTCAGATCGAACAGGCCATGGCGGCCAAAAGCGTTGAGCATGTGGTCGAAAAACGGCACGCCGGTCGAGATATCGTACACGCCAGATCCGTCCAGGTCGAGCTTTACGACAATGTCGGTCTCGCCCGTCTTGCGGGTTACCTCGGCATAGCGGTCCATCTACATCTCCTCCTTCACCAGCGCGGCAAACGCGGCCAGCACCTCGTCGTTTTCCTGCGGCGTACCCACAGTGATGCGCAGACAGCCCGCAAGCCCCGGCGCGTAGCTAAAGTCGCGCACCAAAATCGAATACTCGTCGCGCAGACGCTCGCGCACGCGCGTGGCATGCGGCGTGCGCACGAGCACAAAGTTCGCCGCGCTCGGCCATGCCTCCACGGGCATGCCCTCGGCAGCCATTGCGCGCAGGGCGCACAGCTCGCGCTCGCGCTCGGATGCGATCTGTGCCACCACGGGCGTGTAGGCATCACGGGCACGCACGCAGGCAAGTGCTGCCGCCTGGCTCAGCACGTTAACTGAATAGATCTGGCGAATCGCCGCGAACACGTCGATGACTTCCGGCGCCGCGATCACGTAACCCAGACGCGTACCGGCAGCGCCAAACGCCTTGGACAACGTATGCAGAATCACCAGGTTGGGATGCTCGGCGATAAGCCCCTGCGCCGTGGTGACCGCGCCAAACGAATCGTCGGCAAACTCCACGTAGGCCTCGTCAACCATTACCATGCCGGGGCACGCATCGCACAGCGCCGCGACAAAGTCGAGCGGTGCCACGTCACCCGTGGGGTTGTTGGGCGAGGTCACGATTGCCAGGTTGCACTCGGACGCCGCCGCAAGCACGGCTGCCTGGTCGAGCTCAAAGGTCGCGGGGTCGCGCCACACGTCGCGCACCTCGGTCTGACAGAGCGACGCAAAGAACGCATACTCGCTAAAGCACGGCGGGCAGTTGAGCAGGGTCCGTCCCGCGCCGCCAAACGCCAACAGGTAGTTATAGAGCAGCTCGTCGCCGCCGTTGCCCACGCAGACATTCTCGCGCGTCACGCCATGCCAAGCGGCAAGCTCGTCGCGCAGGTCGTTGGACATGGGGTCGGGATAGCGGTTGAGCGGCGTGGCGGCAAGCGCCGCATCAACCGCCTCGCGCACGTCGGCCGGCACGGGGTAGGTGTTCTCGTTTGCCGAAAGGTTGATGCGCGTGGGCGTAAAGTTGGGATCGTAGGGCTCAATGCCGGCCAAGTAGGGCTGGACGAGCTCCTTCATGCGCGGCGTGAGTTCGGCCATATTAGGCCTCCTTGCCAGTCGCGCCGGCGCCATCCGCGCTTGCAGCCGCCAGGTCCACGCCCTCGGCAACCGTCGCCACGGCGTCGCCCGGCCAGGCAACCTTGGTCAGGTCGGCCGCGGCGAGCGACTCGGCGCTCACGGCATCCTCGCCCTGCTCCAACACGCGGCGGCGCAGTGCGGCCGAAAGCGCGTGTGCCCACAGACCCTCGGCCTCGGCCAGGCGCTGCGTAGCGGGAGCATCGGAGAGCAGGCCCTCGGGTGTATAGCAAATGACACTCGAGCGCTTGACGAACTCTTCGACCGAAAGCGGGTTGGAGAACATGGCCGTGCCGCCGGTCGGCAGCGTGTGATTGGGGCCGGCAACGTAATCGCCGAGCGGCTCGGAGCTCCAAGCGCCCACAAAGATGGCGCCGGCGTTGCGAATGCCGCCGAGCAGGCCCATCGCATCCTTGCAATGCAGCTCAAGGTGCTCGGGCGCCACGGTGTTCACTGCCTCGACGGCGGCAGCCATGTCGGCGGCTACCACGATGGCGCCTTCGTTATCGAGCGAGGCGCGTGTGATCTCGGCGCGCGGGGACTGCGCCACCAGAATGTCGACACCCGCCTCGACCTCGCGCGCAAACTGCTCGTCGCAGGTCACCAGATAGCAGGCCGCCAGCGGATCATGCTCGGCCTGGGCCATCAGGTCGGCCGCGACCACCATGGGCTTGGCCGTGGCGTCGGCCAGCACGCAGACCTCGGAGGGACCGGCGACCATATCGATACCCACATCACCCGAGACAATCTGCTTGGCAGCGGCGACAAAGGCGTTACCCGGGCCGGTAATCTTGTCGACACGCGGAATGGTCTCGGTACCGTACGCCAGCGCGGCCACGGCCTGGGCGCCGCCCACCATATAGATTTCGTCCACGCCGCCGAGCTTGGCCGCGGCGAGCGTATAGGGGCTAATCAGACCATCTTTTTGCGGCGGGGTCACCATGACCACGCGCTCAACGCCGGCGACCTTGGCGGGAATGGCGTTCATAAGCACGGTGGAAGGGTACTGCGCGCGACCGCCCGGTACATAGATGCCGGCCGCCGCGAGCGGGGTCACCTTAACGCCGAGCATCGTGCCGTCCGGGCGCGTGGTAAACCAGCTCTGCTCGACCTCGCGCTGGTGGAACTCGCGAATCTGGCGTGCAGCCTTTTCGAGCGCCGCGACAAAAGCGGGATCGAGGCCTTCGAGCGCGGCATCGATCTGCTCTTGCGGCAGACGGAAGCTCTGCAGCTCAACGCCGTCAAAACGCTGACAGTAATCGCGCACCGCGGCATCGCCGTTGGCGCGCACGTTGGCCACGATATCGCGGGCGGCGTCGACGATGTTTTGCGGTAGCACGCCCTTGCGGTTGAGCTGGTTGGTAACGAGGCGCTCACCGGGAGCAAGCTTGATGGTCTTCATATCGGTATCCCCTATCGGTCGAGGTTGTGTTCGAAAAACGAGAGGCCGGGCGGCGGCGCCAATCGGCCCGCAGCCCGTACGTTGGGGCGCCCGTGCGCGCTCGCGCTATTGTGCCGAGCCCGCGACGGGCTCAAAATGCTTGTCCTTCACGGCAGTCGCCAGGCGATCGGCCAGGTTGCGAACGCGCGGGTCCAGGCGCGCGGCGCCCGGGTTGACAAAGAAGCGGGCCGTGCAGTCCATGATGCGGCCGGTGATGACCAAGTCGTTGTCGCGTAGGGTGGCACCAGTGGCGGTAATGTCCACGATGCGATCGGTCATGCCGACGATGGGCCCCAGCTCGATATTGCCGTGCAGCGAGACGATGTCGGCGTTCACGCCGCGCTCAGCATACCAGGCACTCGCGATGCGCGGGTACTTGGTTGCCACGCGAAGCGACCCGCGGCGGGCATAGTTGCGCTCGGCCTGACCGGCGCGCCACGCGGGCTCCGCCTCGATAAAGGTGCACAGGCCGTAGCCCAGATCGACCAGCTGCAGCAGGTTGAGGTCGGCCTCGATGAGCGAGTCCCAACCGCAGATGCCGCAATCGGCACCGCCGCAGCCCACAAAGGCGGGCGCATCGCTGGGGCGCACGATGACAAACTCGATATCGCCGACCGCGCCCTCGCCGGCACGCGTGTCGCGGCCGCGCACGATCAGGTGACGGCCGGGATCACGCAGCTCAGAGACGTCCAGACCCGCGGCCTCGAGCACGTCGAGCGTGTCGGCCTTGAGCGAGCCCTTGGGCACGGCGATGCGCAGCGGGCCCTCGGCGCCACGGCCCGCGGCATGGTCGCCATCGGAAGCGGCATCCTCGGCCGAGGTGCGCGCGGCCTCCAGGCGCTCGAGCGAAAAGGCGAAGCCCGCCGCCGGCACCTCGATACCGTCGCCAAATGCGCCGGTAAAGATGGAGTCATAGCGTCCGCCCGAACCGACCGGATCGGGCAAGCCGCCGGCATAGGCCTTAAAGACCAGGCCCGTGTAGTAATCGAAAGAGTTCATGATAGAGAAGTCGAACGACAGCACCTGGGCGTCCTCGGGTGCCAGGCCCTCGACCAGGGCACGCAGCTCGCGCGTCAGCGGCGCGACGATACCGGCGGCCTCCAGCAGCGCGTCCACGCGGTCGAGTACCTCGGCGCCGCCGTGCAAGCGCGGCAGCTCGCTAATGGCGGCCTTGACGGCATCGGACTCGACGCTTGCCGCCACGCGGGCATCGAGGCCCACAAAGTCGTTGGCGTGCACGCAGCGCAGGGCCTCGGCAGCCAGCTCACGATCCTCGCATACCGCGAGCAATTCCTTAAAAGGACGCACGCTGCCTGCGATGATGCGCGCATCGGGAAGTGCCAGCTCACGCACGGCCTCGGCGACCAGCGAGACAATCTCGACATCGCCCGCGGTATCGCCCGCACCGATAAGCTCAAAGCCCAGCTGTGTAAACTGGCGCGAGCCACCGGCATTGCGCTGGCACTCGCGAACCACCGGCGCCTCATAGCGCAGGCGCAGGGGCAGGTCGGCCGCGCGCATGCGGATCGAGACCAGACGCACGATCGGCAATGTGTTGTCGGGACGGACCACCAGCAGACGGCCATCATCGTCAAAAAGCTTAAACGGCGTGTCCGCGATGCGGCCGCCTTCCTCGAGTGAACCCTTGTCCTCGAGCAGCGGCGTTTCGACCGGAAGGTAATGATGCTCCCTGAAGCAGCCCTTCACCGTCAGCGCAATCTCCTCGCGCGCCTGAGCCTCCTCGGGCAATATGTCCCGGAATCCCCACGGTGTGGCCGTCATCTGGTGAGCCTCCTCATGCTGTGTTTCATATAGAGCAGAAGACCGGCATAGCTCCGCCGGTCTTCTGGGTACTTTAGCATACTAGAGTGCTTGCGGGGAAAATCGTCTCTCTCGGCTCACGGCGTATTCATTTGGAAACATTGGAGCAGATTGCCCGCAGCCCGCCTCTACAGCGAAGGGCATCGACAGTCCATCCGAAAAAACGTCCGAGCTCCCGCTCGCTCAGCGGAAGAGTTTACAGACGAGGGCCGGGGAGGCATGCTTTGTTTTGAGAAGTGGGCTCCGCGAACTTCTCAAAACAAAGCATGT
>NZ_QRKJ01000019.1:8627-33270 GCF_003471905.1 Collinsella sp. AM16-21 | reverse complement strand
CTGCGCCGATGCCCCTAAAGTGGACACACATTTTGTCCTATAAGCCGTTTTTCTTAATTGATTGCCTGGTATCTTCTTAAAGACTTGAAATCCCCTCAAAAACCCGATATAATGGGTTTACAGATATTTAAGTATCTGATTAATAAAGTAATTAAATACTTTACCAAATTTTGGGTCTCGACTTCTTTAATTGATTGGTGGTAATCAATTAAGGCTCGCAGTTAAAGTTTCTCAGGCTTTAACTGGTCGTGGCTCTTTTTTTGTATTCTTTATTCAGTTCGTTGTTTCGTTATATCTAGTATATCGCTTTTTATACAAAAAACCGGGCTGGAGGGCCCCGTGTTCAAGGGTCGCTTCTACAGCAAGCCTATCGAAGACGACAATCAGCTCTTGCAAGCCATGAGGTATATCCACGATAACCCAGTCAAAGGGGGACGTGCCTCCCTATTGGAATACCGATGGAGCAGTTTTCACGAATACATGACTGAGCCGCAGATTACCGACACATCAACGATTAACGCCCTGCTCGGCAGCACCGAGAGCTTCTATCGATTTAGTACGTCCGGACTTCCCAATGCGTATTACATCAAAACCGGAAGGTCAATTTCTGAGCAGGATTATCGTGAAGTTGCCGAAGCCGCCTTATATCCTTTGCGATGCGTGCAAGTCAAAAGCTTGGAAAAACCACCGCGAAATGAAGCGCGAATCAAACTTGCAGACATCGGACTTTCGCTCAAACAAATCGAACTCGTAACAGGCATCCCCCGTAGCACGGTATTTAAAATCATCAAAAAAGGTAGAAATTAAGGCATGTCCCAAAAAACTACAAAAAGGAGCCCACAGGCGCGAGCTCCTCACAAGGATGCTAGATTGTAGTCCGATCGTTAGTCCAAGTCGTCGGCGGCGAAGTTGTCGATCGGCGCGAAGGGATCGGCAACGGGGATAACCGGCTCGGCGACGGGCAGCGGCTCGGCAGCAGGAACGGTCACAGCCGAAGAAGCGGCAGAACCGACCGGCGTGGAAGCCATGAGATCGGCCGGGAAGGAGTTCTGGGCATCGTCCATGAAGTGCTGGATGAGCTTGAGGTACTCGGCCTTAAACTCCTCACGGGAAGCCTTCAGACGGTCGATCTCCTCGAGCTCGGCCTGCTTCTCGGTCAGGGCCTGGCGGATGACCTCGCGGGCCTTGGCGTCGGCCTCGTTGCGGATACGCTCGGCGTTCTCGTTGGCGTCGTTAACGATACCCTCGGCGGTCTGCTGGGCAGCGATCAGCGCCGCGGAAATCTGGCGCTCCTGAGCGGAGAAGTCGGGTGCAGGAGCGGCCACAGGAGCGGCGGGAACGGCCTGCGCGGCGGCGTCCTGAGCCTGAGCAAGCTGGGCCTGCGTATCGGCAAGCTGCTGCTCGGTAGCAGTCAGACGACCCTTAAGATCGACAATCTTGGCGAGCATGGCGTCGACCTCAGAGGACAGCGTCTCCAGGAAGACGTCGACCTCGGCGGGATCGTAGCCGCGCTTGGCCTCAGAGAAGGTCTGAGCCTGAATGTCAGCAGGGGTAATAGCCATAACAAGTTCTCCTTTATCTTCGCCTTGGCGCCGTGCGCCCGACGTGAGTTACTAAGCCAGTTTTATATGAGTATACCTATAAGAAGTTGCAGAACCAGCTTCTGCACCAACTGCAACGCAATAATCGCAACGACCGGTGAAAAATCGATGCCGCCCATGGGCGGGATAAACCGGCGGAACAAATTGAGCCACGGGCCGCACACGCTATCGAGAACAGCGGCGATATCCTGTAGCAATCCACCCTGCTTCATGGGAATCCACGTCATAAGGCAGTAAACCACAATGAGCGTGGAGTAAAAGTTGAACAGCGTATTGACCAGCTGGACAATGGTGTAGATGTTGATGAGAATCTCCTCGTCTTGTTTTTACTTAAGGTAGCCGTCGGCACGGAGCTTTTTGAGGTCCGAATCTTTGACCTCGCAACCGGTGGGCAGCACCATAAACACGCGATCGCCCACCTCTTTGACTGTGGCACCCAGGCCGCAGGCAAAGCCGTAAGAGAAGTCCAGGACGCGCTTGGCGACCTCAGTACGAACGCCCACAAAAATCAGCGCGACAGGCTGCTTGGTGCGCACGCGGCGCACGACGGTCTCCACGTCGTCATAGCTCTCGGGGCGCAGGACATAGGCCGGCAGCTGCGGCGTAGAGTTGATGATGTTGCTCGCATACGCCGAGGCATCGCTCGGTGAGGGAGCAGGTGCGGGGGCAGCAGCGCGGGCACGTGTGCTCTCGGCGTAGCTCGACGGCGTGTCGTAGGCACCGGGACGATAACCGCCCGCAACCGTCTCCTGCGAGCGCGATGGCGGGTTGTAGGTCGTAGCGTGGCGAGAATCGTCGCCGACCAGCTGACCGGAGCGTGTGTACACGGCCACCGACTCGGCCTCGCCGCGGCGCGTCTGACCCAACAGGCCGTTGCTCGGCTCGTCCTGGGTGTAGAAGCCATCGCCCGAGGCGCCGCTGTAGCCATTGTTCTGGTAGCCATCGTCGTAGCCGTCATCGTAGCCGTAGTCGTCGTCCTGACCATAACCCTGGTCGTAACCCTGCTGGCCGCCCAGGTGCATCTTATTTTTAATCTCGTCAAGGAAGCCCATGGTTGTGTCCTCTCGCGGTTTAGTGCAGGCGCTCCGATAATCAGTGCGCACTTCAGAGCCTTATTTTACTGCAAACTCCGGGCTAAATACTACCCTGCCCAGGCGAACAAGCGTTGAGCCCTCCTCAAGGGCAGGCTCAAAGTCCTCGCTCATGCCGCAGGAAAGCTCGGGCAGGCTCAGATCGGAGTGCGTAGCCTCAAGCTCGTCCCTTAGTTCGCGAAGTCCGGCAAAGGTGCGGCGCGCCACATCCTTGTTCCCCCGGGGCGCCATAGTCATAAGGCCCTGCACACAAATTCCCTCAAGCTCCGCAAGCTCGCTTGCGGCGTCTCGGACCTCGTCGGGCGAAAAGCCACCCTTGGACTCCTCGCCGCTCACATTGACCTCGATCAGCACGCGCTGGGGGCCGGAGAGCTCGCCTGCCTCAATCTTGCGGACCGCACGGCTCGAGATAGCCTGAGCCAAATGCAGCGAGCCTACCGAATGAATCAGCTCGGCCGAGCCCAGAACCGCATTGATCTTGTTGGTCTGCAGGTTGCCGATCATATCGAAGCGCACCTCGGGTAGCTCCGGATGCTCTGTGAGGCCCGCAAGCTTGCGAACAAGCTCCTGCGGACGGTTCTCGGCAAAATGACGATACCCTGCCTGGATGGCGGCAACGGTCTCATCGACGCCAACGGTCTTGGAGACGGCAATCAGACGTGCGGCATCGTGAGAACGGCCCGCGCGATCGAGTGCCGCATAAAAACGCTCCAGAATCTGCTCGCGGCGAGCGCGCATCAAGTCCAAATAGTTATCCATTGCCAATCGCCTCCGCTGACAGCCATACAAGTAGTCCCATGCTAACGCAAGAGCGCGGCCCTGCAGGTGCAAGGCCGCGCTCACTTAGGTATTTACAATCTTTCGACGAACGGAGCTACCTTACTCCTCGTCGTCCTCGGTGTCGTCCTCGTCCTCGAGGTGCTCGAGCAGGTAGCGAAGGCCCTCGCTCACCTCGTGAGCAGGCACCTTGGCAACAAAGCGCGCATCGACGGCAGGCCTCATGATAACGCCCTCGCCCGAAGGCACGCGCATGCTCTCGAGCTCGTCCTCGTCCGTGCGGGCGATATCGCCGGCAGTCATACGCTGGCCGGTCAAAAGGAAGGTCAGACGACAGGCTGCATCGATGGAAATCGAAGCGATACGATCGAGGTAGCGCGAAACCATGATGGCACGGCGCAGATCGTCATAGTTACTGTCGTCGTCCATAAAATCTCCCGTGTCCATGCGGTTGAAGGTACGGAAGAACTTCTCGTACGCCGCATGCACCGGCTCGTCCTCGACGGCCAGATTGCAGATGATGGACATGTCGTTGGTGACGAGCGCAGAAAGCGACGAACCCAGCACCTGATAGACGGCCTCGGCCTCGGCTTCAACCAAGGTCACAAGCTCCTGAGGCAGCGAGATGTCGGCCTTGACCATGTGATGCGTGGCGCGGCAGATCTGGCGAACCTTATCGGTCATGCGCTGCAGGTTAAAGTCGACGTAGATGATTGTCTGCAACAAGCGGAAGTCAGAGGCGACCGGCGACTGCGTAGCGATCAGGTTGTAGCACACGGCCTCCAAGTTGGCGCAGCGCGCGTCAATCGAAAGCGTGCGCTTCTTGGTCTTGGTGGCGAGCTTGCGATCGTCGGTCGCGTAGGCCTTCACGGCGTCGTGAAGTGCCAGGTCTACAGCCTCGTAGATGCTCAGCATCTCGTGACGGGCCTCGATGAGCTGACGGGAAAACAGTTTGCGCATGGTTCACTCCAATCAGTTGGGTGCGGTCATGCCGCCCGCACAGTGAATACGCACCGGACCAGGTCCGATCGGCTTGGGACTAGTCGCACCGATCAGCCAAAGCGGCCGGTGATATAGTCTTCCGTCCGCGAATCCACCGGGCTGGTGAAGATCGCGTCGGTTTGACCATACTCGATGAGCGTGGCGGGCTCGCCGGCAACTTCCTGCAAGAAAAATGCGGTGTAGTCGCTGATACGAGCCGCCTGCTGCATAGAATGCGTGACGATGATGATCGTCATCTCGGGCGCCAGCTCGGCCATCAGATCCTCGACCTTAGAGACGGACGTGGGGTCGATGGCGGAGCAGGGCTCGTCCATCAGTAGGACATCGGGCTGCACCGCAAGCACACGCGCGATGCACAGACGCTGCTGCTGACCGCCCGAGAGCGCCAAACCGTCCTTGTTGAGCTGATTGGATACCTCTTTCCAGAGGTTGGCGCGCTTGAGCGATTCTTCCACGATGTCATCGAGGTCGCTTTTGCTAGTCACGCCCTGCAGACGAGGGCCAAAAGCGACATTCTCGTAGATGGATTTGGGAAACGGATTGGGCTGCTGAAAAATCATGCCCACGCGGCGGCGAAGGTCAACCGGGTCGACGCCCTCGGCATAGATATCGTTGCCGTCGAGCGTCATGGTGCCCTCGACGCGAGTGCCCTCGATCAGGTCATTCATGCGGTTGATGCAGCGCAAAAACGTCGATTTGCCGCAGCCCGAAGGACCGATAAACGAGGTGATGGCGTTTTTGGCGATGTTGAGGTCGAGCCCCGTCAGCGCATGAAAGTCACCGTACCAAAAGTTGAAATCCTTGGCCGTGATGGCCGCTTGCTCCGGCGTGGGAGCGGACTGATAGACGGACATGGGACTCCTTAACTAGCGGCGCTTGCGCGACAGATAGCGCGCAAACAGGTTGAAGGCCAGAATAATCGCCATCAGCAAAAGCGCGGTGCCGTAGGCTGCGTTCATGTTGATGCCGTCATTGGCGAGCAGATAAAGGTGAACGGTCATGGGACGACCGGAATCGAGCGGCAAAATAGGCAGGTTGATGGCCTGGCCCATGGTGTAGAGCACCACGGCGGTCTCGCCGATGGCGCGGCCTATGGCAAGGACAATGCCGGTGGCGATGCGGCCGAAGGCAGAGGGAAGCACGATCTTGGAGACGACCTGCCACTTGGTGGCGCCCAGGCCATATGCACCCCAACGGATATAGCGTGGAACGGCGCGGATTGCCTCCTCGGTGGTGCGCATGACGATAGGCAGCATCAGAAGTGCCAGCGCCAGCGCGGCAGAGACCATCGAAAGACCTAGGCCCATGGCCTCGACAAACAAGGCATAGCCAAAGAGGCCCATAACAATGGAGGGCACCGAGGCCAGGGCATCGGCAGCATAGCGAATGATGTCGACGACCTTGCCCTGCTTGGCGTACTCGGCCAGATAGACCGCAGCTAGGACGGCAACCGGCGTGCAGATGAGCATGGCGAGCGCCGTCACGTAGACGGTCGAGACAATCGTCGGCCAAATGCCGCCTTCGGCGTTTACGCCCTGCGGCCAGCCGAAGATAAAGTCGAGCGAGATATGCGGCAGGCCGTTGATGACCACGTAGGCGATGATAGCGACCAGCACCAGCGTGGTGATGTAGGCAGCCGCGCGGAATACGCCGAGCATGATCTTGTTGGACAGGTCCTTATTGATACGGCCCTTCTTGCCATGGGAAAGGGCATGCTTGATGCGCTCGCGCGACGAGGTCGTATCGACCGTCGTGTCAACGGAATCGGACATAGCCTACCCCCTCTTCTTCTTGGAAATCAGACGGACAATGCCCACCAGCGCGGCGGAGATAATAAACAGGACCACGCCCATGCCAAAGAGCGCCGAGCGGTGCAATCCCGAGGAGTAGCTCATGTCGAGCGCAATCTGGCTCGTGAGCGTCGAGATGGGGCTCGCGATGCTATCGGGAATGACCGGAGCATTGCCCACGACCATAAGCACGGCCATGGTCTCGCCGATAGCGCGACCCATGCCCAGCACGATGGCGTCCACGATACCCAGCTTGGCGGCAGGTAGCACGACCTTATAGATGGTCTGCCACTTAGTAGCACCCATGGCATACGATGCCTCGCGAATACCCATGGGAATAGAATTGAGGGCATCGATGGTGAGCGTGGTGATGGTGGGGACGATCATGATGGCGAGCACGAACCACGCCGTCAGGGCACCAAAGCCAAGACCGCCGGTCAGCTGCGCGATAAACGGGCGGATGATAATCATGCCGAAGAAGCCGTAGATGATGGAGGGGATGCCCGCCAGCAGGTCGACGGCAGGGCTGATGAGCTTGCGCACGCGCTTGCTGGCAATCTCGACCAGATACACAGCCGTGCCCACACCCAGGGGCACACCCATGGCAAGGGCACCGACGGTCACCAGACCCGAGCCGGCCAGCAGCGACATGATGCCGTAGTGGCCCTCGGAGGGCGCCCACGTAAAGCTAAAGAAGTCCGCCAGACCAATGTCGGTAAAGACGGGCAGCGCCGAGTACGTGGTAAAGACAAAGATCAGGATGACGGTGACGACCGCCAAGAATGCACAGGCAAAGAAGATCCACTGCAGCGCCTTCTCCTTAATATAAGTGCTGCGCGACACGAGCGCCAGCTCGCGCTTCTTGGGTGCCCGAGAAGTCTGCTCGGTCTGGGAGTTTTCCACTGCTTCCACGTTACTCACTCCCCTTTCCGTCGTTGGTGACAGGAATAAAGCCCGCCTCGCGAATCTGCTTGTCCATCTTTTCGGACGTCACGTAGTCGATGTAATCCTGCGCTTGCTGCGAAGGCGTTCCCTTCACAAAGAAGTAGAGGTCGCGGGAGATGGGATAACCACCGCTCGCGACTGTCTTCTCGGACGCCTCGACGTGATTGACCGAAACGGCCTTGACCGAAGTCTTGGCGTTGAGGCTCTCGACAAAGCCCAGCGAGATGTAGCCAATAGCACCACGAGAGCGAGACACGACATCGCGTACCTGGCCCGTACCCGAAAGAACGGCCGAGCGACGATCGAACGGCGTGCCGTCCATCACGATGGTACGGAAGGCCTCGCGCGTGCCGGACGCCTCGTCGCGGTTGATAACCTGAATCTTCAGGTCCTCGCCACCAACCTCTTTCCAGTTGGTGATCTTGCCCGCATAGATATCGCGGAGCTGCTCAGTCGAGAGGTTATCGACCGGGTTGTCGTCGTTCACGATGACCGCGATGCCATCGTGTGCGATAACGATAGGCGTCAGGCCCAGGTCTTGCTCATCGGCGTTGAGGCCACGAGAGGAGCTGGCGATATCGGCGGTGCCGGCGCTAACAGCTTCGATGCCAGCAGATGAGCCCAGACCAGAAACCAGCACGTCGATGCCGGTCTCTTCCTTAAAGCCCTCGGCCGCGATCTCGGCAATGGGAAGGCAGGTGGTCGAGCCAGCCACGGTAATAGAAGACGTAGAAGATCCCGAGGAGCAGGCGCACAGCGTGAGCGTGAGCACCGCCGCACTCAGGACCGATGCGATCTTTCTCATAGCATCACGCCGATCGCCGCATGGCGCCCGCAGGTGCCACCCTCGTTGCGGTAGGAATAAAAGCGGTCGTTCTGGCGAACGGTGGAAAGTTTGGTGTCCACAATGCCGTTCACATCGACGCCGGCATCCACCAGCGCCTCGCGAATGGCGGCGGAAAGATCGAGCATACGGGAAGCGCCCGCATCGATGCACGAGAACTCGGCGGCAAAGCGGTCCATGAGCTCTTGGGACACCTCGTACTCGTCGCCCAGGATATGGGGCCCAATATAGGCAGAAACATCGTTCGCATTGCAGCCGGTTGCATCGCAAAGCGCTTGGCACGCCTTGGCGGAAATGCGCGCAATCGTGCCCTTCCAGCCAGAATGCACCACGGCAAAACCGTTGGGAGCAACCAGCACCACGGGAACGCAATCGGCAAAGCAGAGTAGCACGGGTACCTCATGGGCCGTACAGACGATGGCATCGCAGCCCTCGGCAATCTGCTCGCGAATGTTCTCAAGATCATCGGCGCCGTTCGAGGTCACCGTCACGACATGGTCACCATGTACTTGATTGGGCACGAGCAGATTATGCTCGCACTCGGCGGCGCCCATGGCTTCGAGCGCTCGACGGCGATTTTCTTGAACGGCAAAGGGGTCATCGCCTACATGCGAGCCCAGATTGAGCGAGGAGTACGCATCTTCGGAAACGCCACCGGTGCGCTCGGTAAAGGCAAAACGAACATCGTGCGTCGCGCCCTCTACCAACGTAACTCCATCATGGTCGACACGCGAAACGTTGTCCGCACGTGCTGCCATACTAAAGCCTCCTAATAACACAAGTATCGCGGCGACGCCGCAGCAGTCCGTGTCATACGGCTGCCATACTTCATCAAAAGGATACCCGCAGCAGTACGGACCAAACGTAAAGGGAACGTAAGGAGATTGGAGGCTTTCGTTTACAAAGACGAACCACAACAAAAAAGGGGTGCGCCCAATCGGACGCACCCCATGCAGGTCGTTGATAAAAACGAACTAGAAGCTGCCGCGCTTGAGGAAGTCGGGAAGCTCAAACTGATCGTTGCCAAAGTTGGGCAGCTCGGTACCACCGACGTTGCGAGTCGGGGCAGCCTGAGCGGGGCTGGCAGCCGGAGCGGTGCGCTGCGGCTCAGCAGAAGCAGCGGCCTTGCTCTGGGACTGCTGGGCAGCGAAGAGCTCGTCCTGACGGTTGACGTTGGAGTCGGAGAAGCCCGTGGCGATAACGGTGATGCGCACCTGGTCGCCCAGGGACTCGTCAACAACGGTACCGAAGATGATGTTGGCCTCGGGGTCGACGGCATTGGCGACAACGTCGGCGGCGTCGCTGATCTCCTGGATTCCCAGGTCCTTGGAGCCGGCGATGGAAAGAAGGACGCGCGTGGCGCCATCGATGGAGCTCTCGAGCAGCGGACTGGAGATAGCCTGCTGGGCAGCGTCGACGGCACGGGTGTCCCCAGAAGCGGTACCGATACCCATCATGGCGGTACCGGCCTGCTTCATGATGGTCTTAACATCGGCGAAGTCCAGGTTGATGATACCCGGGACGGTGATGAGGTCGGTGATGCCCTGGGTGCCCTGGGAAAGGACGCCATCGGCAATCGCGAACGCCTCGAGCATAGTGGTCTTCTTCTCGGCGATGTCGAGCAGCTTGTCGTTAGGGATAACGATCATGGTGTCGACGCAATCGGAGAGCGTCTTGATGCCCTCCTCGGCGCTCTTCTTGCGCTTGCGACCCTCGAAGGTAAAGGGCTTGGTCACGACGGCGACGGTCAGCGCGCCGACCTCGTTCATCGCGATATCGGCAACGATGGGAGCAGCGCCGGTACCGGTACCACCGCCCTCGCCGCAGGTGATGAACACCATGTCGGCGCCAGCGAGCGCCTCGGCGATATCGTCGCGCGACTCATCGGCAGCCTTGCGGCCAACCTCGGGGTTGGCGCCGGCGCCCAGGCCGCGGGTAAGGTCGGTGCCGATGTGCACCTTGATATCGGCATCAGAGATCGCGAGCGCCTGAGCATCGGTGTTGATGGCAACAAACTCGACGCCGCGGATGCCCTCTTCGATCATTCGATTGACCGCGTTGGTACCGCCGCCACCGACGCCGACCACCTTAATGACGGCAAGGTAGTTGTTGATCTCTGTCTCGTGCATGTCGGTCCTCCGAACAAAGGTTATAGCCATAGCATGGGTTGACCCCTGCGCACATTAACCTTCAGGTTGAAAGTAAATGCAAAGGTAAACCGTATTATGTTTGCACATTATGAACGTATCAGTCAAATAATTGACCGTGAAAACCAAACAAACCAGATAAACGGCGTGGTATGGCCCCTCAACAAAGCCATTTGGATGCTAGGCGGTCGGTGCGTTCCTAAACGTGTAGTTGCCTGGAGAGCGCACATTGATATAGGTCACGCCCTCTACCTGCGAAAGCAGCTTGGTCACGATGCGTTCTTTCTTGGCGATATCATCCGAATCGCCCAGCGACACCTCGACGCCGTTGTCGAGATTTGCCGAGATAGCCTCGACGGAAGGCGTGGAAATATCCTTCACCTGGTCCAAGAACTCGCTCGAAAAACCGCGTGCGTAATCCAGGCCGGCCTTGACGGCCTTGGAGCTCACCGCCCGACCCGAAACCGGTGCGACATCGGCCGAGACATCAGTCAACAGCACGGCGCCGTAGTGCTTGGCAAGCGCCAGGGCCGCATCGATGCCGGTCAGGGTGTTGGCACCCTCCCCCGATGTAATGACGTTCCCCTGGTCATCCACCTCGACAGACGTCGAAAGCGGAGCGATCCAGGTGTCATCGTCTCCGATAGCCCAGGCAAGGTCGTCGGAGCTGATATACGCAATGGCGGTAACTTTACGCTCCGTCGGCGTGATGATAAGCGTATGGGGAAACTGACGCTGGACATCCACGCCCGAGACCCACGGGTTTTGCTTGAGGCCCTCGGTGATCTGATCGGGATCCACGTTAAAGAGCGACGTGTTCTCGGGAAGACTGATGAGCTGCATGGCGTCGTGCTTGGTCACATGCTCGCTACCATGAATCTGAATATCGGTGGCGGCAAACAGGCCGGAGTTGATGACGACGATGGCAACAATGGCAAGTACGACCACGGCTGCCAGGATGCCGCCCGCGATTTTGCCCTTACCTTTAATGGCAGAAGCGACGTCGGTCGTCTTGCTTGCCATGGCACCAAGCGATGACAGAGGATTGATGCCCTTTTTTGCCGAAGACGCCTTGGCAGCGGGCACCGATGTCAGTGAACGCGGCTTAGCGCCAGCCAACGTACGGCCGGCATGCGGCGCACGAGCTCCCAGCGAAGGTCTGAGCGTCGCCATAGGTCGGGAGGTCTTGGTGCCCATCGCCGGCTTGGGCGTCACCGAAGGACGCGGAGCCGGAAGACTCGTCTTTTTAGAAGCGGGGCGTCCCCCCAGCTGCGAGCCGACGACCGGGCGCTTGGCAGGACGGACGGACCCAACAGACTTGGAGGGCATGGCGGGCTTATGTTGAGACTGGGCAGGTGCGCCGGAACGCCCTCCGGCGCGGCGGAAGGTTGGTTTCGATGCTCTAGAAGCCGAGGAATTTAACTTCCGGTCTGAGCTCGATGCCATACGCCTCCCTCACCTTTCCGTGCACATGCCTGATAACCGCGGCCACGTCATCGGCCGAGGCGGTTCCGTTATTAACGATAAAATTAGCGTGTACGGGCGAAACTTCCGCACCGCCAACCGAAAAACCCTTTAATCCACAATCCTCAATCAACTTGCCCACGCTTGCATCGGGCGGGTTGCGAAAGACCGATCCGCAGGATGCGCGACCCATGGGCTGCGTGCGCTTGCGGCGCGTCAGGTACCGCTCCATACGCTCGCGAATGTCTGCCTTGGGCGCGGGTTTGAGCTTGAGCACGCACTCGAGAATGATCTCGTTACGCGGCAAGCTGCACTCGCGATACCCCCAAGCGATCTCGGACCCTGCATAGTGCTTAATACCGGACGCCGGATCAAACGTGACCACGTCCTCGATAAGGGAACCGATCCACTCGGTCCGCGTACCTGCGTTCATGGACACGGCGCCGCCGACCGAACCGGGAATACCGACCGCGAACTCAAGGCCCGAAAGCCCGCGCGACAAGGCATCGTTGACCAAACGCGCGAACATCACGCCCGCACCAACGGTCAGCGTGCAGCCGTCCTCGGCAACAACCGTGCGCTGAAACTCACGTCCGAGCGAAATGACGGCACCGCGATAACCGCCATCGGCAACCAGCAGATTGGAGCCCTTGCCGATGATGACCCACGGCACCTGCTCGCGATCGAGCACCGCCACGGCGCGGCGGAGGGCATGATAGCTATGGCACGTCACAAAGAGGTCGGCCTTGCCGCCGATACGATAGCTCGTATGACGCGCAAGGCGCTCGTCCTCGATCACATCCGTGTCGATCATGCCCGAGAGCGCCATGACGGCGTTAAACAGACCCATTAGACTTAAGCGTCTTTCTTGGCAGTCAGATACTCAATGAACTCGGGACCGACGGTCGTAACGTCGCCGGCACCCATGGTGAGCAGCAGGTCGCCCTCGCCCACCATCTGCTCGAGCTCCTGATTGAGCTCAAGACGGCTGGAGCAGTACACGACCTCCTTGCCAGGATGCTTGGCGCGCACGGTATCGGCGAGCATCTTAGAGGTGACACCCGGAATGGGCATCTCGCCAGCCGAGAACACATCAATCAGCAGCAGTTTATCGGCATTGGCAAATGCATCGGCAAAGTCGTCGCACAGGGCCTGCAGGCGCGAATAGCGGTGCGGCTGGAACACGACGTCGACGTGCTTGTAACCCAGCGACGAAGCGGCAGCAAGCGTCGCCTTGATCTCGGTGGGGTGATGGCCGTAATCATCGACCACGGTGATGCCATCGATATCGCCCACGTGGGTAAAGCGACGGCGGACGCCCTCAAAGCTCGAGAGCGCCTTGGCGGCGGCGTCGATGTCAAGGCCCAGGACATGGGCGACGGTGAGCACCGCCGTGGCGTTGAGCATGTTGTGGCGACCAGGATTGCTCTTGATCTCCACAGCGCGCTCAGTGCCGTCCTCAAAGCGAACGATAAAGTCACTCTGGATGCCCTTGACATCCGGGTGCATGCAGACGATGTCGTTGCTCTCGGCAAAGCCGTAGGAAAGCACGTGACGGCCCGTCGACTTGGCGAGCTCGACCAGATGCGGGTCCTCACCGCAGACGATGACGGTGCCGTCCTCGCCCACCAGGCTCATGAATTTGGCGAAAGTTGCCTCGATCTCCTCGATACCCGAGTAGTGATCGAGGTGGTCGGCCTCGACGTTGGTCACAATGACTACGTTGGGGTTCAGGAACAGGAAGGAGCTGTCGGACTCGTCGGCCTCGGCGACAAAGTAGTCGCCCGAGCCGTTCTTACCGTTCGTGTCATAGCCCTCGACGATGCCACCGATCAGGAAGCTCGGATCCAGACCCATGCGGTCGAGCATGGTGGCACACATCGAAGACGTGGTGGTCTTGCCATGCGTGCCGGCAACAGCGACGGTGGTGTAGCCGTGACCCAAAGCAGAGAGCATCTTGGCACGGGGCCACACGGGAATACCAAGCTCGCGAGCGCGCACGAGTTCAGGGTTGGACTCCGGAATAGCGGTGGAGACAACAACCACGTCGGGCTTGACCTCGTCGATCGTGGCGGCCTCATGGCCCACATGCACCTTCACACCAGCGCGGGTAAGCTGGCGGATATAACGTGACGTCTTAAGGTCGGAGCCGGTAACGGCATAACCGCGCTCGTGCAGAACGAGGGCGATGCCGCTCATGCCGGCGCCGCCGATACCGATAAAGTGGGCGCTCTTAAACTCGGGCGCGGAGGTTGCAGTCTGGGAATCAGCCATGTGCTCGTGTACTCCTTGCGTAAACACTGCCTGTAACCCGTTAACTGTACCGCACCTACCGCATCAGCGCGAGGGCGACCGAAGATATCCCGTCTAACTAACGCAAACCCTCTACTGCATCCGCCAGAAGAGCGGCGGCTCTATCCTGAGCCAGACCACGCGCCGCCTGACGCATGGCGTCGCGCGCCGCCGCGTCATCGACCAGGTGCAGCAGCTCATCGGCAAAGGCAGAACCGTCGATATCGGCATCGGCGCAGAGCACGCCGGCCCCGGCGTCGACCAGATAACGGGCATTGGTGGTTTGGTGGTCGGCCGTCGCATGCGGGTACGGCACGAGCACCGAAGGCACGGCGAGCGCAGCGATCTCGGCCACGCTCGATGCTCCCGAACGCGATAGCACCAAATCGGCAGCAGCCAGCATGTCGCCCATGTTGTCGATGTAAGGCTGGACGCGGTAACGCTTCGCCTCCTCGAGCGTCAGCGCCAAAGCGCGCTCGGTCTCCTCAAAGCCGTCGGCACCCGTCGAATGCAACACATAGAGGTTCTTGCGCGAAAGCAGCTCGTTTTTGAGCGAAGCCACGCGCTCGTTGAGGTGCTGGGCGCCGAGTGAACCGCCAAAGACGAGCAGCAGCGTAGCGTCCTCGGGAACGCCAAGTGCCTTGCGGCCGCGAGCGCGATCGCCCTCGATCACCGAGCGACGTACGGGGTTGCCGGTCATGAGCACGTGGTCAGGGTCACCTTCGCGCTCAAAGACCGAACGCGCTGCCGGCACCGAGATGCACACGTGGGCGGCGTGGGAGTTCATCATCTTGTTGGCCAGGCCCGGAACAGAGTTCTGCTCATGCAGCAGATACGGAACGCCTGCGCCCTTGCACCACCCCAGCAGCGGAACCTCGACATAGGCACCAAAACCGATGGCGGCATCGGGCTTGCCGACCTTTGAGAAATGACTGGTGAGCGCACGCTTGGCCTTGTTGACACGCCACAGGGAGGTCAGCGCCGTCCAAGGACGGGAGCGGTCGAAGCCCGTGACCGTAATGGGCACAAAATCAAACCCAGCCTCGGGGACCAGACGACCCTCGAGCTTGCGCGACTGGCCCACGAACACAACGTGGTGGCCACGATCACGCAGCTCTTCGGCCAAGGCGAGCGCGGGGTTGATGTGTCCCGCCGTGCCGCCGGCTGCAATAGCAACGGTCATCTTATCGGTCATGGTAGTCCCTTCGTACACGCGGTCCCTGGTCGTCGATGCGTAGACGCGCCGACGGGTCCGAGTTCAAATCGATTCGATTATATCCGCCGCCCGCGCTGCGAGGGCTGGGGCGCTGAGGACGACCTTGCGGAGCCGTCCGCGGACGTGGACGAGCTGCCGGCTCGGATGTAGAACCATCCAGAACGGTAAAGCCGCTACGCGAAGGTCGTTCACCGCGCACATGGGCTACGCCGGCGGTACTCTCATCCATAACGGCAAAGCTCTCGCGGCGACGGTCGTACTCATCGCGACGGGCGCTCTCGTACGAAACGCGCAGGATCAGACCGGCAAGCATAAGCGACACAATAATCGACGAACCGCCGTAGCTAATAAACGGCAACGGTTTGCCCGTCATGGGAAACACGTTGAGGATGCCCAGCGCGTTAATCAAAAACTGCACCGCGAGAATGACCGCGGAGCCAGACGCCATAAGCGCGCCCCGACGATCGGTCGCCTGCTCGGCAATGCGAAACGCCGAGTAGATCAGCATCGCAAACACCAAGAAGAACAGCACGGTTCCGACAAAGCCGACTTCCTCGCCAATGATGGCCAGGATGTAGTCATTGTGCGCCTCGGGCAGATACGAGTACTTCATGGTTGAGTTGCCGATGCCACGGCCGAACAGACCGCCCGAGGCAAAGGCCATGATGGCAAGCGTGGCCTGATAGCCGTCACCATACTCGTCAGCCCAAGGGTTCAAGGCAACCTGAATACGCACCATACGGTACGGCTCTGCGACAAGTGCAATCACGATCACGAGAATGCCGAAGATTAGCACGCCGATGATAAATCTCGGGTCGAGACCCGCAAACAACGCCATGCACATGAGGGTCAACAGGATGATCAGGACAGTACCGAAATCGGGCTGGATAAAGATCAGAAAGAGCGAAATACCCAGGTAGATGCCCATCTTGCGAAGGAATTCGTTGATGTTGCCACCGGGCGAAAAGAAGCGATCAAGCATGATGGCCGAATACGCAATGGCAAATGGCTTTAAAAACTCGGAAGGCTGGAACTGAATACCGGCGATGTTGAGCCAGCGCGTGGCGCCACGGCTGCCGCTGCCCACCAAGAACACCAGAAACAGTAGCCCTATCATGCCGATAAGGAAGATCCTAAGCACATCCTCCCCAAACCAGCTGTCCGGCAAAACGCGCACGATGGCAATCAGCGCCAGAACACCAACCACGGCAAACGCGGCCTGTCGACCCAGGAAAAACGTCGCCGAGCCATTCTCGTGCAGCGCCTCGACCGAAGACGCCGAGTACACCATCAGCAGACCAAAGCACACCAAAGTAAACAGGCAGGCCATAAATATCAGACGGGGGCGCATGATGCGGGCGGGAACGCCGGCAATATAGCGTTCGCTAAACGACTGCCTGCCACGACCGGAACGCGGTGTGCTGCGCCGCGAGGAAGCACGGTCCGAGTCGGGCCTCCTCATACCTTGTCGGGGGCTCTCCTCTCTCACCGGCAACCCCTATTCCATTTGCGATTTCGCTGCAGCGGCAAGCTGAGCCACGTAGTCCTTAAACACGCGGCCGCGCTCCTCATAGCCCGAGAACTCATCGAACGAAGAGCAGGCAGGAGAAAGTAAGATCACGTCGCCACGGCTCGACAGCGAACGGGCAACGTCCACGGCATCGCGTAGGTCATCCGCTTGGGCGATATCCACATCGCCATCGACATCGGCCTCGTCCATAGCGGCGGTAAAGCGCTCGCGCGCATCGCCAAAGCAGACGACCGAGCGCACGTTATCCATAACGACGCGCGCGAAGTCCGTGAGCGGCGTGCCCTTATCGTGGCCGCCGAGCAGCAAGATCACGTTGTCATCGGGAAATGCCGTCAGTGCCTTCTCGACCGCGTCGGTGTTGGTCGCCTTGGAATCGTTGACGTAGCGCACTCCGTCAATCTCGCCGCACGGCTCCACGCGGTGCTCGAGCGGCTGGAACGAGGCCAGACCGCGGCAAATGCCCTCGGGATTGGCACCGACGGCCAGGACAGCCGTGGCAGCGCACAGGGCATTGATAACATTATGATGGCCCGAGATCTTGAGCTCGGATGTAGCGATGAGCGGGGTCTCGACGCCCTTCAGGCGCACGATCATCTTGCCATCGCGCACAAAGGCGACATCCTCACCCTCTGGCTCGTCAAAGGCAACCTTGCAGATGCGACGACCCGGCGTGTAGATGTACTCATCGAACTCGTGAATGCCGGCGTCTTCGACGTCGACGACCACCAGATCGTCATCGACCATATTGTCAAACAGTTTGATCTTGGCAAGCGCATAGTTCTTATGGCTCTTATGCCAGCCCAAGTGGTCGGGAGTGATGTTGAGCAGCACCGCCACGCGAGGGTGGAGCTCGGTGGTCGTAGCAATCTGATAGCTCGAGAGCTCAGCCACAAACCACTCGTTGTGGGCTCGGCCGTCAATCTCGTTGATAGGCGGCTCACCGATGTTGCCGACAGCTACACTGGCCTCACCGGAAGCCTTGAGCAGATAATCGGTCAGCGACGTGGTGGTCGTTTTGCCGTTGGTGCCCGTGATGGCAATCCAGTTATCGGGCGACAGGCGATAGGCAAACTCGGGCTCACCCATAATCTGGGCGGCATGCTCGCGCCCGGCCTTAAAGAAGCCCGAGAACTCCGAGATGCCCGGGCACGTCACGCATACGTCATAGGCGCCCTCGACCTGTTCGGTCCCATAGACAAACGACGCACCAGCAGCCTCGAGCGCACGCGTGGCGTCATTGGGCTCAGAGGTGCCGCCGCCATACACGGTAACGGCACTTACGCGCTCGGGATGTGCCAGCGCCCAGCGGGCGACATCGAGACCGGATTTGCCCTGACCCAAAACGAGCAGGCTAAAGACATCAGCAAGAGGCATGAAAGACCACTATCCCAACTGGAAGAACAAAGCAAGGCCAACGGCACCAAAGGCCGCAGCGATAATCCAAAAACGGATGACGACCTTGGTCTCGGCCCAACCCTTCTTTTCGAAATGATGATGGATGGGCGCCATAAGGAAGACGCGCTTGTGCGTAAAGTGGAAGTAGACAACCTGAATCATGACCGAAAGGGTCTCAACGATAAACAGGCCGCCGATGATAAGGGAGACGACCTCGGTGTTGGTCATGATGGACGTGCAGGCAAACGCGGCGCCCAGGGCAAGCGAGCCGGTATCGCCCATAAAGATGCTCGCCGGATAGCAGTTGAACCACAGAAAGCCCAAGCAGGCACCGGCACACGCGGTGCAGAAGATGGACAGGTTCACGTCTCCGTGCAAAAACGCCATGGCAGCCATGGCGAGCATGGCGATCATGGAGGTGCCACCAGCAAGACCGTCAAGGCCATCGGTCAGGTTCACGGCATTAGAAAGACCGGCGATCATCAGCCAGCAAAAGACAATGTAGAGCCACGGGAACGAATAGCCGCAGATGGTGGTCGAAAGCACGCCAAGGTCGATCGTCAACCCACCGGGAAAACGAATCTCGGGGGCGACGCCGCACCAGTTGACGGCAAGCACCGTAAAGGTGACACAGATAATGGTTAGGCCGATCATCTTGGCATGAGGCGTCAGACCGAGCGAGCGCCCATGCGTAACGGAGGTCAGGTCGTCGATCAGACCCAGCACGCCGGTCGCCAGCGTGGCGAGCAGCACGAGCACGAGCTCGGTGGTGAGCTTGCCCATCAGCAGGCAGGTCAGCGAGATCGCGATGAGGATGACAACGCCACCCATGGTGGGCGTTCCCTGCTTAACCAAATGACGCTTGGGGCCGTCGGCACGAACCTGCTGGCCGATACCCTCGACCTTGAGCAGCTTGATCCACCACGGCATGAGCAGCAGCGCAATGGCGGCGGCGATGCCAAGCCCCAAAAAAGCCTGATACGTTGGATACGAGGGATTGCCGAACATGGGCTAGCACACACCTTCCACAAAGCGGTCGAGCTCAACAAAGCGGGAACCCTTGACCAGTACAACATCATGTTTTTCAAGCGCGCCGCCCATGCGGTCGAGCACCTGCTGATAATCGGAGAACACCTGGATGCGGTCCTCGTCCATGCCCATCATGCGCGCGGCATCGGCCATAAGCTGGGCCAGCTCACCACCCACGCACGCCAGCATGTCGAGCTTCTTGGCGGCGGCATAGGCGCCCACGAGCTCATGCATGCGAGGAGCCTCATCGCCCATCTCGCCCATCTCGCCCAGGATCGCCATGCGAGACCCCGCGCACGAAAGCGAGCACAGCAGATCGAGACCGGCTGCCATCGATTCGGCGCTGGCGTTATAGGAGTCATCGATGATGCGTGCACCGCTCTTGGCGCGCTTGATCTCCTGGCGGTGACCGGTGATTGTGAGGCCCCTAAAGGCAGCATCGATCTGCTCGGGCGTCACGCCCAGGCGATAGGCAACCGCGGCGGCCTTAACGGCATTTGGAACGGACTGCACGCCGGGGATAGCAAGCATGGTATCGATTGTCTCGCCCTGACCAAAATCGAGCGTAAAGACCGGACGGCCCTCGTCATCAACACGAACTTCGCGGGCGCGGACCTCATCATCGTCCGAGACGCCGGCCAGCATCACATCGATACCAGCAGGCCGGGCGAACGTATCGCGAATGAACGGCGTAAAGTCGTCCTCACCGCCCAAAACCAGCAGCGGCAAGAAGTCGCCGGCGGCGCACATACCCTGGACAATCTCGGCCTTAGCGCGGGCGATGTTCTCGCGGCTGCCCAAAATGCCGATGTGAGAGGTGCCGATCTTACTCACGATGGCAAGGTTGGGATTGGCGGACTGGGACAGGCGCTCGATCTCGTGGAAATGGTTCATGCCCATCTCGAGCACCAGGACCTCGGTACCGGCCGGGGCGGAAAGCACCGTGAGCGGCATGCCGATCAGGTTATTGAAATTGCCCTTGGTGGCCCAGACACGATAGCGCTTGGCGAGTACAGCGGCGAGCACGTCCTTGGTCGTCGTCTTGCCGATGGAACCGGTAATGCCAACGACCAGGCAGCCAAGCTCCAGGCGGTACGCGTGCGCCAAACGAAGCAGAAACTCCTCGGGATCATCGGTCAGCAGGATGGCGCATCCCTTGTCCTGCGCCAGCGAGACCAACTCGGCATCGGGCTCACGCGTCATCACGACGGCGCCGGCACCCGACTGGACGGCACGGGAAGCAAAATCATTGCCGTCGACGTTTTCACCGGGAAAGGCGACGAAAATCGTCCCTTCCTCGACCTGGCGCGAGTCGATAACGCACCCGCGGCATACCCGATCGACTTCTCCCGTCACGGTTCGGGCCCCTGTTGCGGCCGCGAGGTTGTTGACGGCGATCTCTATCATTGCAGCTCCCCTGTAAACCTAATAATGCTATCGGCGTATTGTATCCCAGCGCCGCGCATGCGTGGTGCAGGGCATGTGAACACCCCTCATATGGGACAACAAACCACGCCCCAAAGATTGTAACCCCCTACTTCGTGCGCGGGATGCCCAGCACGTCGAGCGCGTTGGCCATAATGGACTGGAACGGCACCGCAGCGGCATCTGAGCCGCTCGGCGTTCCGTCGAGCGTGATATAGCACAGCACCTTGGGTGATTGTGCCGGCGCAAAGCCCATAAAGGACGACATGTAGTTCTCCTTGAGGTAGCCGCCGTTCTCGTCGGCACGTTCGGCCGTGCCGGTCTTGCCCGCCACGTCATAGCCGTCAACCGCGCCGCCAACGCCCGTTCCCTCCGACACGACCGTCTGCATGCACGATGTCACCTGGGATGCTGCATCCTCAGAAATCGCACGCTCGCCTTCGCCCCAGTCCTTCTCGTCGCCTTTGCTGGACTTATAGAAGTGCGGGGTCATCATCACGCCGCCGTTGGCGATGCCGCCCACGGCACGTGCGATCTCAATCGGCGAGACAGACAGCGCCTGTCCAAAGCTCATCGAGCCCAGCGTGGCGCCGTCATACTGGTCACGCTCCTTGACGATGCCCAGGCTCTCGCCCGGAAAATCTACACCAGAGCTGTGACCGATGCCCCACTTGTCCACATAGGCGGCAAAGTCGTCGGCACCGATCTTGCGCCCCACCAGGACAAAGCCCACGTTGGACGAACGGCGCATCATCTCGCGCACATCCATGGTCATGGCATAGTCGCGCTTGTCGGCATCGGTGACGGTATCGTCGCCCACCTTGATGCTCGCCGGCACCTCAAACGACGTACTCGATCGCACGACGCCCAAGTCGAAGCCGGCGCCCGCCACGAGTGTCTTAAAGACCGAGCCGGGCTCGTAGGCGTCGGTAACCAGGCGCAGGTTCATATCCTCGGTCTTGGCGTTTTCCAAATCGGTCTGGTCGTAGGTCGGATACGAGCAGGCTGCCAAGATCTCTCCTGTCGTAGGATCGGTGACCAGCGCCGAGCCGTTCTTGGCCTTAGTCTTCTCAACTGCCTCTGCCAGGGCATCCTCGGCCGCACGCTGGATATTGACGTCGAGCGTCGTCACGATATCAACGCCGTCGACCGCAGCCACCTTTTTATAGGCACCGCCCGCGATATAGCTGCCGTCCCTCGCGCGCTCGCGTACGAGAGAACCGTTCGTGCCGGTCAGAAGCTTGTTGTATTGCTTTTCGAGACCAGTCAAGCCGTCGTTGTCTACATTCACTACACCCAGCACCTGCGATGCCAGATTGCCGTATGGATATACGCGCTTCATGGCCTGCTCAAAAAGCACGCCGGGCAGGTTCTTCTTCTCCAGCGCCACAGCATCGTCTTCGTCCACCTGGCGCTTGATATACACCCAGGTTCCATCGGACTCGACGAGCTTGCGGCAGGTCTTTTTATCGATTCCAGTTGCCTTGACCAGCGCCGACACCGTCTTGTCAACGTCCTCGACAAGCTGCGGGTTCACGGCGATGTTGCGACATTCGACCGACGACGCCAGCACGTTACCGTTGCGGTCGTAGATGGTGCCACGTTTGGCATAGAGGGTCTGCGCAAGCAGGCGACGCGCATCGGCACGCTCGCGCAGTTTATCGGCTTCGACAATTTGATAGTCGGCAAGGCGAAAGACGCCCAAGCCCAAGCCAAGCCCGATGAATCCCATGACGGCTTTGCGGCGAGGCAGCGGCGTGCCCGTGAGCCATTCGGTCGACGAACTCTTGCGCGACCTGGTGTTATGCACTTGAGGGCCACCCGAGCCGCGAAGTCGCGACGCCGGGTCGTTGCCACGGGACCGCCCGGCGTTGTAAGATTGCCGACCCGTTCCTTGATAACCAGAACGTCCCCGCGACGAGGGACGTCCAGAACCGCGGCCCCCATCGGAACCGCGGCGATAGTCATTTGTCATACTCAGCTACCGTCTTGCTACTGAGCGGTCGCGGTCGCGTTGGCGCCCGCGGCTGCATCCTGCGAAAAGTCAAGTGTAACGCTCTCGCTGGGCTCCACCATGCCATAAGCGCCCGCAAGGTCGCGAATGCGCGTGTCGGCGCCATAGACCGAATGCATGACCTCCAGGTCGGAGCTCTCATCGGTCGCCTTTTCGAGCGTGTTGGTAAGCTCGGCGTTGCTGTTGAGCACCTGGGCCGTAACGCCGGCGAGCGCCACGCGGGCGACGCCGATCGTCATGAAGATAGCCGCAATGATGCAAAACGTTTTAAGAACGCTCATGAAAACCGGGCTTACCGCCTGGTTTGCCTGACGGCCCGCGCCCGTGTAGACATCAAAGCGCGGCGTGCGCTGCTCACGGGGAGCAACGGGGGCCTGCGGCGTCTCACGATAGGCGGGCATGGCGTTCATATCATAGGCGAGTGCTGCGTTTGAAGTGTTGTAGCCCATGATATGCCGCCTCCCATCCCGAGTACGTTGGTAGTGTGTTTAAGCTTCGTTTATGGTGCGAGCGGGAGGTCCAATATCGCGCGGTCGCGCCTACAGACGCTGCGCCACGCGGATTTTGGCTGATCTCGCCCGAGGGTTGCGCTCAACCTCATCAGGCTGGGCAACCAGGGGTTTGCGGGTGATGACCTTGAGTATCGGCACGTTGCCGCACACGCACACCGGAATCTCCGGCGGACACGTGCACCCCTGGCTCATCTCCTTAAAGTGATTCTTTACGATACGATCCTCAAGCGAGTGATACGAGATGACGCAGATACGTCCGCCCGGGTTGAGCCACCTGGTGGCGGCATCAAGCCCTCGTTCGAGCACATCGAGCTCGTGATTGACCTCGATGCGAATGGCCTGGAAACTTTTCTTGGCCGGGTGTCCGCCATGCCGACGAGCGGCAGCCGGGATACCCGCCTTGATGATCTCGACAAATTGCCCGGTGGTTTCGATCGGTTCTTGCTCGCGGCGGCGCACGATCTCGCGCGCGATCTGCGAGGCGAACTTCTCTTCGCCGTAGACGCGTAGAATCCGGGCGAGGTCGTGTTCGTTATAGGTGTTGATGACCTCAGCTGCGTTTAAGGTGTTATTACCCGGATCCATCCGCATGTCCAATGGGGCGTCCTCGTTATACGAAAAGCCCCTGCCAGGGATATCGAGTTGCGGTGACGAAACGCCCAAATCGAACAGGAAGCCATCGACCCCGGGCACCTCGGCCGAGCAAAGCAGCTCGTCCAAGTCGCCGAAGTTGCCCTTCAGCAGCTGGTGCGGAACGCCGGGAACCTCGCGGTCCAGACGGGCGCCAGCGGCCTCGAGGGCCATGTCGTCCTGATCGACGCCGAGCAAAAGGCCCGTCTCCCCCACCTGCGCGGCCATCTTTACCGAATGGCCGGCACCGCCAAGGGTGCAATCGCAGACAACGGAGCCGCTCTTTAGCCGCAGCGATTCAAGTACTTCGCCGAGCATGACAGGTTCATGCCGATATTCTTGTGTCAAGATCCCACGCTCCATCCGTTACCCGTGCCTTGCCCTTACGAGAAGAAGAGGTCCAGCAGGGCCTCATCGTCATCGTCCTCATCGGCCGTAGCGCGGTCCCAAACCTCAAGGTGGTCGTAGTTGCCCACAACCGTGACCTCGCGGTCGAGGTTCGCCTGCTTGCGGAGAGACTCGGAAAGACCGATACGACCGGCGCTGTCCACGTCCATCGACGTGGTGCGCTTGTTGATCGCCCTCATGAGCTTCTGGTCGTTAATGTCACGCGGGTTAAAACCCTCGTGGCCCTCACGACCCGCGAAGAGTCCTTCGACCCACTTATCGAAGGCCTCGGCAGAGAACACGTACAGAGCATCGACATCCAGGGCTTTGAACACGCGAACGTGCTCTCCAAGCTCCTCGCGAAGGGGTGCAGGCAGGGACAGACGACCTTTTGCATCGAGATTGCGCTCGTATGCACCAGTCATTCCCATGTGCGCCCTCCCCTCGGTTACTCAGATGGCACGTACGCGGGGAACCACCCCGCCTGTCGACGTCATCAATAATATGGGGAACCGCCCCATTTTTCAACACCTTTCCCCACCCCTTCCCCC
>NZ_QRKJ01000019.1:0-8580 GCF_003471905.1 Collinsella sp. AM16-21 | reverse complement strand
CCCCTCCCCACCATTCCACCCCCAATATGTTGTAAAACACCCCCGAGCATATGTTCGAAAACACAATATGTTGTGTTTGCAGCAAAGGCGGGATGCCACCTGTAGAACCACGCCCGCGAACCTCAACCTTCAAGTTGACCTTGAGGCGATTTTTACGTCCCTTTACACGCTGTTCACATCGCCCCCAAACTCCCCCACCCACGGTACACACGGCCCACCGCCGCGTCGGTGTCTAGCGAAAAATGGGACGAGCCCCAGATTGCCCATGCGCGCAAAAGTGCGTCTCAGCAATCTGGGGCCCGGCCCCTTTAGTATTTATAAATATGCAGGTCAGCGAGGTGCTAGCGATGTGCTAGCGGATGCGCCGCCAGATAGACCTCGGTCAGTTGCGTTCGGTCGACATGCGTGTAGACCTGCGTGGTCGAAATATCGGCATGGCCCAAAATCTCCTGCAGCACACGCAGGTCGGCACCGCCCGCGAGCATGTGGGTGGCAAAGGAGTGGCGCAAGGTATGGGGATGGAGCCCCACCAGCCCCACCTGACGCCCATACCGCTCGCATATCGCATGCACGGCCTGGCGCGACAGGCGACGTCCGTTCTTATTTAAAAAGACCGCCGAGGTCTCGGTTCCGCGGGCATGGGCCGCCAAGCGAGAACGTCCCTCAGTTACATAGAGCGTCAGAGCTCGCGCCGCGCTTCCCACCAGTGGGGACAGGCGTTCCTTTGAGCCCTTACCGCGAACGAGTACAAAGCCATCGTCAATATGGATATCGCCCACATCGAGCCCAACCAGCTCACTCACACGCAAACCGCATCCGTAGAGCACTTCCAAGATGGCATGGTCGCGCAGTCCCATCTCGCCCTCGGGAAAGTCTTGATCGAGCAGCGCCGAGACATCCTCCACCGATAGATACTCCGGCAAACGCTCAGCCTTTTTAGGCAGGCGCAACGCCGCCGTCGGGTTTTGGGCCACGGCCCCATCGCGCACCAAAAAGGCATGCAGGCCCTTCACGGCAGCAAGCGCGCGCTCCACCGAGGCGTCGGAATAGCCTCCGTCGCGGCGATCGGCGACAAAGCCCTCCACGACCTGACGGGTCACCTCTTCAAAAGACACAATACCCGCCCGCTCCAGATAGGCGCAGTACGTCGTCAGGTCACGACGATAGGCCACAATCGTGTTGCGCGCCAAGCCCCGCTCGACCGCGAGGTAATCAAGATACTCCCCCGCCGCCACGGCGAGCGACGAGGGAGTAGCTTCGGTATGTTCCTTATTCGCCGGCACCCTTAGTCCGTAGCGAGGTTCATGGGCGTCACCTGCAGACGGTCGACACCCTCGTGCTGGCCGATCGAGGCACGCACGAACTCTCGGAACAGCGGCTGCGGGTTGGTCGGGCGGCTCTTGAACTCGGGGTGAGCCTGGGTTGCCACATACCACGGATGCACGTCGCGCGGCAGCTCGACCATCTCGACCAGGCGCTCGTCGGGCGACAGACCCGAGATAACCAAACCGGCGTCCTCGAGCTGGTCGCGGAAGGCGTTGTTGAACTCAAAGCGGTGACGGTGACGCTCGTAGACGAGTTCCTCGCCATATGCCTCGCGAGCAAGAGTATCGGCGGCGAGCTTGCACGGATAGGCGCCCAGGCGCATGGTGCCGCCCTTCTCGGTCACGTCCTCCTGCGAGCTCATCAGATCGATGACGCTATACGGACCGTCCGGATCAAACTCGGAGGAGCTGGCACCGGCAAGGCCAACGACATTGCGGGCGAACTCGCACACGGCGACCTGCATACCCAGGCAAATGCCCAGATACGGAATCTTGTGCTCACGGGCAAACTCGGCCGCGAGGATCTTGCCCTCCAGGGCGCGCTTGCCAAAGCCGCCGGGAACCAGGATGCCCGAGGCGTCGCCCAGAACCTCGGAGACATTCTGCTCGTCGAGGCTCTCGCCGTCGACCAGCTGGACGTCCACATGGCGATCGTAGAAGACGCCCGCATGGTGCAGGGCCTCGATAACCGACAGGTACGCATCGGGCAGCTGCGTGTACTTACCCACGACGGCGATCTTCACCTTGTCGGCGTGATGGTTGGCGTGATTCTGTTTGCGCAGGAACTCGTTCCACTCGCTCATGTCGCGCTCACGCGGATCCAGACCAAGGCGCTCGCAAATGCGCAGGTCAAAGTCCTGCTCGGCAAGCAGCTGCGGAACATCGTAAATGCTCGCGCAGTCCTCGTTGGTAAAGACGCAATCGGTGTCGACGTCGCAGAAGCTTGCGATCTTTCCGCGGATAGCGTCATCGATATGGTGGTCGGAGCGCAGCACGATGATATCGGGCTGGATGCCAAAGCTGCGGAGCTCCTTGACGGAATGCTGCGTGGGCTTGGTCTTGACCTCGTGGGCGGCGGCGATATAGGGAACGAGCGACACGTGGATGTAGCAGACGTTCTCGGGGCCGGCCTCCTTGCGGTACTGACGGATGGCCTCGACAAACGGTTGGGACTCGATGTCGCCGATCGTGCCGCCCAGCTCGGTGATGACTACATCGGAGCCGGTCTGCTCCTCGATGCGGCGAAACTTGTCCTTAATGGCATTGGTGACGTGGGGAATCACCTGCACGGTACCGCCCAAAAAGTCGCCGCGACGTTCACGGGCGATTAGGCTTTTGTAGATGGCACCGGTCGTAAAGTTGGAATCGCGGGTCAGGTTCTCATCAATAAAGCGCTCGTAATGACCCAGGTCCAGGTCGGACTCGTAACCATCCTCGGTTACAAAGACCTCACCATGCTGGAACGGGCTCATGGTACCGGGGTCGACGTTCAGATACGGGTCGGCCTTCTGCATCGTTACTTTGTAGCCACGCGACTTGAGCAGACGGCCCAGCGAGGCCGCGGTGATACCCTTGCCCAGGGACGAAACCACGCCACCGGTTACGAACACATGCTTGGTCATATTGAGTTACCTGCGCTTCCCGTAGAAGTTGTTTATCCACATCTTACGGGTCTTCATTGTAATACTCGCGCCGCGGACCGTCCGCAATTTTTCTCGCGTGCGATTGCATTTCTCAATCTTGAAACAAAACGCCGCCCGGTTTCCCAGGCGGCGTCGCTATGGCAAGGGTTACATGCTGCTATCGATCAGCAACCTCGTCCTCAAGCATTTCTTGAACGAGCATGCCGGTACGGACGCCCTCAAGATACCACTCACCACGTTCGGTGAGGCAAATGCCATTTGCAAGCTGACCGCCGTCGTCGCTATAACGCGAGACGACATCAATCATACCTTCGGAATCCAAGCGATCGATTGCGGCGCGGGCACGATACGGCGAAACCCCCACGCGCTCGGCAAGCGTTTTGCGCGAGAAACCATACGGCCCGCCATTGTCTTCGGTTTGCTGGTCGATCTCCATCAACACCAGCACCTCGACACGCTTCATATCGTTGACACTCGCACGACCCTTGCCCGCCATAGCAGCCTCCTCAAACCGAGCACGAGCATCTAACGCGCCGTGCGCGACCGACACACCTCACGATGGCAGGTAATATCCATCATGCGGCATCCCGCTAAGGATGAAACAGTTACGGTTATTGTATACCGCTCAAATTGTTTCTAGGCAGGTAAACAGCTATTTTTCGCCGAAATAGACGCTTTATTGATCAAAAAGCCGTACCGGGCGCTAACCCGATACGGCCAAAATGCAATGCAATTACCGCGGTGCTTCAAACTTAGCGATGGAAGAAACCGCGGCGCTCAAACTTGGGCTCGCAGCACACGTTGATGCCCAACTTGCGCAGTACCGTCTCGTCCGTCGGCGAGATAATCACGCTAAAGAAGGCATCGCAACCGCGCAGCTGCTCCAGGCCCGAAAGGACGCGAGCGGCCGTCTCACTCGTGGCCGAGGTGATCGACAGCGCCATAAGCGTCTCGTCGGTGTGGAGGCGCGGGTTTTTGCTGCCCAGGAAATGCGTCTTGAGCTTGCTGATGGGCTCGATCGCCTCATCGCTAATGACCTCGAGCTCAAGGTCGACGCCCGAGACATGCTTGAGGGCGTTCATAATGAGCGAACTTGCGGCGCCCAGGCGCGTGGAGGTCTTACCGGTCACCACGGAGCCATCGGGCATGACCATGGCACCCACGGGACCACCCGTCAGCTGCTCCCTGGTGAGGGCCGCCGAGCGCGCCGGTGAGTAGTTCTTATCGATGCCGGCTTTCTTCATAATAATCTTGAGACGGTCGACTTGCTCATCGCCCACGCCGGTACGGCGCACATTTTCGACCGCGGTAAAGTAGCGGCGAACGATCTCCATCTTGGAAGCGTCGCGGCAGGCATCGTCATCGGTGATGGCAAAGCCGACCATATTGACGCCCATGTCCGTGGGGCTCTGGTAGGGGCTCTTGCCCAGGATCTTTTCCATCAGGGCACGGACCACCGGGAAGGCCTCGACGTCGCGGTTGTAGTTGACCGTGGTCTTGCTGTAGGCCTCAAGGTGGAACGAATCGATGATGTTGGCGTCATCGAGGTCAGCCGTGGCGGCCTCGTAGGCAATATTGACCGGATGCGTCAGAGGAAGATTCCAGACCGGGAAGGTCTCGAATTTGGCATAGCCGGCGGCGGTACCGTGCTTATGCTCGTGATACAGCTGCGAGAGGCAAGTGGCGAGCTTGCCCGAGCCAGGGCCGGGCGCCGTCACGACGACGAGCGGACGGGTGGTCTCGACAAACTCGTTCTTGCCATAGCCGTCGTCGGACACGATCAGGTCGACGTCGTGCGGATAGCCCTCGATGGGATAGTGGAGCTTGGCGGGAATGCCGAGCGCGTTCAGGCGATTGCGGAACACATCGGCGGCGGGCTGGCCGGCGTACTGGGTGATGACCACCGCCGCGACAGCGAAACCGTTGCCGCGGAACAAGTCGACCAGGCGCAAAACGTCCTCGTCATAGGTAATACCAAGGTCACCACGAGCCTTGTTTTTCTCGATGTGGTTCGCGTTGATCGCGATGATAACCTCGACATCGTCGGCGATGCTCTTGAGCATGCGGAACTTGCTGTCCGGTTCAAAACCCGGTAGCACGCGGCTCGCATGATAGTCATCGAACAGCTTACCGCCAAACTCCAAATAGAGCTTGCCACCAAACTGCGAGATGCGCTCCTTAATGTGAGCAGCCTGCAGCTCGATATACTTCGCGTTGTCGAAACCCTGGCGCATGTATGGCTCCCGTCCCGTTTCGTAAATTAAGTTCCTACGCGATTATAACGGAGCCCGCCCTCCCCGATAACCAGACCATCAACAGGCACCAACCAAACACGCCATCGATAAGTTGCGGTGAAATAGCTCCTGTTTAACCCCTCAAGACGGCCAAACGGGAACTATTCCACCGCAACTTCCCCTTTTGGCGCAAATTAACCTGACCCCTTTGCACCAACAGCAGAAACGTCGCGGGCAGAGAACGGACAGCGAACAGGCGCCAGAGCGAGCAAGCCGCCCCCTGCGCCAACAATGGCAGCGCCGCAGGTTGAGCATAAGTCAGCGAAAGCCCACCAGGGCGAGCAAGGTGACGTGAAAGAGGAGGGCATAGGCCTTTTGGCCATGCCCGACGATTGAACGTCAGATTGCCGCTCTGGCGGGCTTGCAGCGTCGAGTGGTTCCGGCGTTTGGTAAAACGCCGGAACACAAGAGCGCCCCCTCCCGCGCACGGAACGGGAGGGGGCCAAAGGTAGGAGTCTACCGGTGGGGTTACCCCACCGGACAGACGATGACCAGGTGATCCGTTATAGGATCGTCATGGTTTCCGTGGGGTACCCAAGGGGTACTTAGAGCATCACGCAAGCAACGGTCAGGATGATGGCGCAGACGACGGAGAGAGCGACGATGAGCTTAAGAGCAAACTTGAGCCAGGTCGTCCACTCGATCTTGGCCAGGGCAAGACCGCCCATGATGGCGCCGGAGGTCGGGGTGAACAGGTTCACGACGCCGATGGCGGCGGAGAAGATCATGACCATGACCTCGGGCGAGAAGCCGAGCTTAACAGCCAGCGGTCCCATGATGGGCATGGAGACAGTAGCCATACCGGAGGTCGAGGGGATCAGGAAGGACAGGCCGAAGTAGACCAGGAAGCTCATGGGAGCGAAGATCACGCCGGACAGGCCAGCCAGAGCATTGGCGGCAGCGTCGAGGACGTAGACGTCGAGGCCGGTGCTAGCCATGAGGACGGAGATACCACGGGCGAGGGCGATGACGAGGACAACGGACATCATGTCGGCAGCGCCGGTGATGAAGGTGTTGACGATCTGCTTCTCGGACAGGCCGCCGATAATACCGATCAGGACAGCCATGAGGAAGAACCAGGTGGAAGCCTCGTCGAAGTACCACTGACCAATGGGCAGGCCGGTGATCAGGGCAGACCAGCCCTGAACGATGGCGTTACCGTCGGCGTCATAGACAGCGCCAGCATCGAAGAAGTTGGCGACGCCCTCGTTGAGGTCGGCCAGCGGGATGAAGCCGACGATCATGACGACGAAGGTGAAGGCAAAGGCGATCAGAACACCCTTCTGACGACCGGTGAGCTTGACCTCCTTGTTAACCTCGGAAGCAGCCTTGCCGTGAGCCTCTTCGGCGTCCTTGAGCTCCTGCATCGAAAGGATGGTGGAACCCTTGTCAGCCTTGACCTTCTTGGCATAGCTCATGACGAAGAAGATGGACATGGCGGTGGTAACAATCCACAGGACGGCACCGAGGCCGATGATGATGGACTGGTTGACCTCAATGCCAACGCCGGTCAGAGCGTCGACGGCAGCGCCGACGGCAAACGGGTTAACCGTGGAGCCGAGGCAGCCGCAGCCAGCGCCGAGCAGGACGGTTGCAGCGCCGACCATGGGGTCGAAGCCAGCAGCCATCATGGTAGCGGCGAGCAGGGCGTAGAAGGGAACGGTCTCCTCGCACATACCATAGGTGGTACCACCGAGGGAGAAGATGAGCATCAGCACGGGAATGAGCATGATCTCATTGCCCTTAAGCTTCTGCACCAGAACGGCAATGCCGTTGTCCAGGGCGCCGGTCTCGGTCATCATGCCGAGGAAGCCGCCGAGGATCATAACGAAGAGGCAGACGGGCAGAGCGTCAGCGAAGCCCTTGACCGGGGCGGTGCAGAAATCGCTCAAGCGGGCAGCGGTAACCTCGCCACCGGACGTACCGGAGACGATAACGGTAACAACCGCGACGATTGCCAGCAGAGCAAGAAGAATGGTGAACGATGAAGGCATACCGCGCTTTTTCTTAGCGGTCTCAGTCATAGTTCTCATCCCCCCTTCATAAATCATTTACTGATCTCGCCCGAAGCGGCTCTTCCGTGCCGTGCATGTCGCTCAGTGCGAGATTTTTACCAGACAAAAGCGCTCGGGGTGCGCAGCAATGCACCCCGAGCGAGATGCTAGAAGCTCTTACTTGAGCGTAGCGTACATGACAGCCTTGATGGTGTGCATGCGGTTCTCGGCCTCGTCGAAGACCTTGGAAGCGGGGCTCTCGAAGACCTCGTCGGTGACCTCCTGCTCGGTGATGCCGAACTGCTCGCACTTCTCTGCGCCAATCGTGGTGTTGGTGTCGTGGAAGCTGGGCAGGCAGTGCAGGAAGATGGCACCCGGGTTGGCCATAGCCATGACCTCGGAGGTAACACGATACGGGGTGAGCTGAGCGATGCGCTCGGCCCAGACCTCGTCGGGCTCGCCCATGGAGACCCAAACGTCGGTGTAGAGAACGTCGGCACCGGTGACGCCGTCCTTGACGTCGGTGGTCAGCTTGATGGTGCAGCCGTTGGCCTCGGCGATGGGCTTGCAGGCCTCGATGACGTCATCGGCGGGCATGCACTCCTCGGGGCCGCAGGCCACGAAGTTCATGCCGAGCTTGGAGCAGACAACCATGAGGGAGCGAGCGACGTTGTTCTTGCAGTCGCCCATGAAGACGAGGGTCTTGCCCTTGATGTCGTAGTTGAAGTTCTCCTGGACGGTCAGGATGTCGGCGAGCATCTGGGTGGGGTGCCACTCAGTGGTCAGGCCGTTCCACACGGGCACGCCGGACTTAGCGGCGAGCTCCTCGACGTCGTCCTGGGCAAAGCCGCGGAACTCGATGCCGTCATACATGCGGCCGAGAACGCGGGCGGTGTCCTCGATGGACTCCTTCTTGCCCATCTGGGACGAACCGGGATCGAGGTAGGTAACGCCCATGCCCAGGTCCATGCCGCCGACCTCGAAGGCGCAGCGGGTACGAGTGGAGGTCTTCTGGAAGAGCAGGACGATGTTCTTGCCCTCGAGATAGCGGTGCGGAACGCCAGCACGCTTCATGTCCTTGAAGTTCTTGGAGAGCTTGAGCAGGTACTCAATCTCCTCGGTGGTGAGGTCGAGGAGCTTGAGGAAGCTACGGCCGGAGAGGTTAACACCCATGGTTCGTTTCCTTTCGAAGAAATGAATTACGTAAGTATTAGTGTTGCCCGTTTGACGGGCGAAACCGGTGCGGTTGTAGGGAAACCGCACCGGAAACTGAAAGACTTAGAGGTCCTCGCGCCAGAAGGGCATGCTCATGCAGCGCGGGCCG
>NZ_QRKJ01000018.1:0-34580 GCF_003471905.1 Collinsella sp. AM16-21 | reverse complement strand
CTGCGCCGATGCCCCTAAAGTGGACACACATTTTGTCCTATAAGCCGCTAACTAAAAGCCCCGTATCAAATGAGCCACTAGAGGAGGTCGAGGGGGAGCTGGGGGGCGTCACCCCAGAGCTTTTCTAGACGGTAGAAGTCGCGGGCTTCGGGAGTGAAGACGTGAACGACGACCGAGCCGTAGTCCATGAGCATCCAGATCTTCTGCTCGCGGCCCTCGATGGAGAACGGATGCTCACCGCAAGCCTCGGCGACCTTCTCCTCGATCTCGTCGACAATCGAATCGACCTGGCGGTTGTTGGTACCGGTGGCAAGCACAAAGTAGTCGCACACGTCGGAAAGCTCGGTCAGGTTGAGCACCTGCACGTCCTCGCCCTTCTTGTCGTAGGCGGCCTGCGCGGCGGCGCGGGCGACATCCTCGGCGGCGACACCGCTCGCGGACAGCGAGGCGGCGGTGCGGTCGGACGTGGCAACGAAACTCTTGTGCTCCACACCTTCAAGAATCTGCTCGTCAGTCATGGTCTCGTCGGCCATGGAATACCTCTTTCTAGACACACCCGAGCTAGCGCAGCTGGGCGTAATGGTTGTAAATCGTAATAGCCGTGGGATAAAGATAGCGCCCGGACTGGATCACATAGACCAGACCCTGCGCAAAACAGGAGAAGAACAACTCGTCGAGCGAGGACTTCCCCACCATCTTGCGCAGCGCATGGGCATAGTCGCCGTGGCGGTTGGGCTCGATGGCATCTGCCACAAAGACCACCATATCGAGCGGCGTCATGTCGCAGGCACCCACGGTGTGACGGTCGACAGCCTGGAAAACGGCCGGTGACAGCTCGGGAAAAAGCTGCGGAAGCTCATAGGCGGCAACAGGGCCATGCAAAAGCGGCGTCGCGGCGGAAGGAGAGCCGACAACCTTGATGCCATAGTGAAGCGCGCGGGCCACGAGCTCATCATCGGAAAGCACCTTGTCCCAGTCGTGAATTAAGCCGGCGGCAGCGGCATCAAAGCGGTCAACGCCGTAGACCTCGGCCAGATGAAGTGCGGTCTCGGCAACACCCAGCGAATGCACATAGCGCTTGCGCTTATCTTTCATGCGAACATCGAGCAGCTCTTGAATGCGCTTGAGCAGCGCGCGCTCATCGCCCTCAAACTGATCCTCTACCGACAACGTAGCCCCCATCACTCAAAATCTTCTTGACCCAGATCGACATACAAACTGCGCTTGCGAATGTAGCCGAGCACAGACTCGCTCGTAAGATAGCGCACGCTCATGCCGCGGGCAACTCGCTTACGAATGTTCGTCGAGCTGATCGCCAGCGCCGGAATCTGAATATAGCGCACGTCGAACGGCAGCCCCGACTCTTTGATTCGGGCACGCGCCGTATCGATATCAAAGCCCGGTCGCGTCGCCGCAATAAAGGTAGCAAGCTCAGCAATTCGTTCGGCATCATGCCAGGTCACAATATCGATAATCGCATCGGCGCCCGTAATAAAGTAGAGCTTTACCTGCGGCGGGTAAAAGTCGCGAAGGGCATGAAGCGTATCGGCCGTATAGGTTACGCCCGGACGGTCAATCTCGAACCGGCTCGCCAAAAAGGCCGGGTTCGCGGCGGTGGCGAGGACCGTCATGGCATAACGGTCCTCGGCAGGCGTCACCGGCTTGTCAAGCTTAAAGGCGGGAGAGCCCGCCGGCATAAAGAGCACAGCGTCCAAGTCGAGCGACTCGCGCGCCTGCTCGGCAGTCACCAGGTGCCCGTAATGAATCGGGTCGAATGTGCCGCCCATAATGCCAAGCCGAAACTCTTTGCCCTCTTTTATGGGCAGCTCGGGCAAACCGATTCCACCGCGCAGCGACATGGCTTACTCGCCCTCCGAGGTCTCGGCATCGTCCGCGACATCCGCCGCATCGACAACCTCGACGCCCTCATCCGGAGCATCGGTCACGTCAAGGGCCTCAACGGCAACGTCCTCGCCAGCGTCCTCGAGCTCCTCGTACTCCGAGAAGTCCTCAGCGCCCTCAAAGTCAAAGGCGCGCTGGCAAATGCGGACCTCGTCGCCCGCACGGCAACCGGCCTTCTCGAGCGCGTCGTCAACACCCATACGCGCAAACTTGTGCTGTAGATAAATGACAGCTTCCTCGTTTTCCCAATCGGTCTGGATGACCATGCGCTCAATCGCGCGACCAACCACACGGAAGGCACCGGGCTCTTCCTGGACAATGCGGAAACGCTTCTCGCGCTGCAGACGGCGGCGCTCCCACTCCTCGTCGCGCAGATCGACTGGCTCAGCGGAGACCACCAACTCGGCACGCAGCTTAGCCACCTGCTCGCCCACGGCAAGCATCAGCGTGTTGAGGCCGGCGCCCGTCACGGCGGACACGGCAAAGAACATATGTCCATCGTCGAGCGCGGCGCGCTTGAGGTCGGCAATCTTGTCGGCCGTGCCCGGCGCATCGCACTTGTTGGCGACGACGATCTGCGGACGCTCCGAAAGCTCGGCGCCATACTGCTCGAGCTCACGGTTGATGATACGGTAATCCTCGACCGGATCGCGATCCTCAAACCCGCCCGTCATGTCAACGACATGCATGATGAGCGCCGTGCGCTCAATGTGGCGCAGGAACTGGTGGCCCAGGCCCTTGCCCTCGCTCGCGCCCTCGATCAAACCAGGAACGTCGGCAACGACGTAAGAATACTCACCGGCACGCACCATGCCGAGGTTCGGCACGAGCGTTGTAAACGGATAGTCGGCGATCTTGGGACGGGCGGCACTCATGCGCGCGATAAGCGAGGACTTGCCCACCGAGGGGAAACCCACGAGCGCGGCATCGGCCATAAGCTTCATCTCAAGCTCAATCCAGT
This sequence comes from Collinsella sp. AM16-21, assembly GCF_003471905.1. NCBI lineage: Bacteria > Bacillati > Actinomycetota > Coriobacteriia > Coriobacteriales > Coriobacteriaceae > Collinsella > Collinsella sp. AM16-21. The sequence goes on along the minus strand of NZ_QRKJ01000018.1, from coordinate 31,717 downwards.
GCTCCTCGGCCGGTTCGCCCAGCTGAGCGAACGCGGGCGCGCGACGCACCGACGTCACAAAGTGCGTGTTGCCCAGGCCACCGGCACCGCCGGGCGCCACGACAACGCGCTCGCCATCGTGCACCAGGTCAGCAATCTCGAACATCGGGGTCTGCGTCTCGGGGTCGAGCTCGCGCACCACGGTACCCATGGGAACCTTCAGGATCAGGTCCTCGCCGCTCTTACCGTTACGACGGGCACCCTGCCCATGCGTGCCGCGCTCGGCGCGGAAGTGATGCTTGAAGCGGTAATCGATCAGCGAAGACAGCTGAGCATCGGCCTGGATGACAACATTGCCGCCACGACCGCCGTCGCCGCCATCGGGGCCGCCCTTGGGGACAAATGCCTCGCGCCTAAACGACATGCATCCGGCTCCGCCGTCGCCGCCGCACACGTTAATGCGGCTGATATCGGTGAACTGTGACAACAGAATCGCCTCCTACAAAAAGAGGGAGACCCTTGAATCCTAAAACTCAAGTGCCTCCCACATATGTGCTCTATGAAGGGTAAATTACGCGTTCGCGAGCGGGCGTACGCTGACCCTGTGCTTGATACCCTTGTGGAACTCAACGGTACCGTCGACCAGCGCGAACAGCGTGTCGTCCTTGCCACGGCCAACGTTCTCACCCGGGTGGATGTGCGTGCCGTGCTGACGGACGAGAATCGTGCCCGTGGTTACCGTCTGGCCGGCATAGCGCTTCGTGCCAAGGCGCTGACCGCGGGAGTCACGGCCATTACGGGAGGAACCGAGTCCTTTTTTGTGTGCCATTGTGTATACCTACTCTTTCGTTACGAGTGTAATCTACTCGGCGACGGGAGCCTCGGCAACAGCCTCGGCCTCTGCCTTGACAGCCTTCTTGGCGCGGGACGTAGCCTGGACCTTCACGATCTTCAGCTTGGTGAGCTGCTGACGGTGACCCTTCAGACGACGATAGCGCTTACGCTTGTGGAACTTGAAGACCAGCTGCTTCTCGCCCTTGAACTGCTCAACGATCTGAGCGGTAACCTTGGCCTTGGCCAGCTTGTCGGGATCGGTGACGATCTTCTTACCATCGTTGAGGAAGATGACCGGCAGGGTGACCTTGTCGCCCTCATTGCCCTCGATCTTCTCGACGGTGATGACATCGTCGGTGGCGACCTTGTACTGCTTGCCGCCCGTGTTAACGATTGCGTACATGTTTACTTGCCCTTCATGCATCAGTTAGTGCAACAGCCGAATATAGTAGCAGGCGAAAATACCCCCGTCAACGAGTATGTGGAGCAAATCCACAAGTTCGCACAGGTATGGGGCTGACGAGTCGGCCCTCGTCGTCCTCGCATGCTTGATTCTGACGCTCGACATCGTAGGAGCAGATGGTCACGAGGTCTTGCATACCGGTGGAAACAATAGGTGCATCCACGCCCGGGGTCAAGCCCTGCAACAAAACATCAGCAGCAGAAAGCAAAATTTCCGGACGCATGGAGCCCTCGTTGTCGGCATGGGTGTCGAGCATGAGCACCAGATGGTCCTCACACTCCCCCGCCGTGAGCTCATAGCCAACGAGCGTATGGTCCAGATCAAGTCGCTTGCTCTTTTTGCCGCGCGCGTAGTCGATGCCATGGTCCGCGCGCAGCGTGTCGATCGCACGACGCACCTCGTCGGCGCTTACGGGCGCCTCGGGATCCAAGTGCAGGTCGATGCGATACGACAGACGCGTGAGTTGCGCCGTCAACGCCGGCGTGCGCACGTCGATATACGCCGCCTCGATGGGCGCCAGATCGGCCGGAGACGCCGCAGCCAGGCGCCCAAACGCCTCGTCGAGCGCCACGAACTCGGTCATAAACAGGTCATACCACTCGCAGGTCGACGACGTACCCACCGGTAACGCCGAAGAGAAGCCCACGCGCATGTGCGGAGAGAAGCCCTGCGTGACGGCATAGGGAAGTCCCGCACGGCGCACGATGCGCTCAATGGTATGGATTACTTCGAGATGGCCCAGGTACTTAAGGCGATCGCGCTTGCCATAGCGAACACGAAGTCTAAAGAGCGTGGGGTTTTCGGTCAGGCGCTCACTCATGCGCGATCACCCATCAATACATTCTTGGCGTGGAGCGTGGGGCAGATTCCGCAGCCGGTGCACGACGTGCGGGTGCAGTCGGGAGTCGTGACACCCTCGAGCGAGCGACGGTACTCGCGCTCGAGGAAGCCGCGCGTGCAGCCGGGGCTCACGTGCTCCCACGGCAGGCGCCAGTCCAACTCGTAGGGCAGGTGCACGAGCTCATTGAGGTCGATGCCGTTTTTGGCAGCAGCCTCCTTCCAGTTATCGAGCGAGAAATGCTCTACCCAGGCGTCAAAGCGAGAGCCCGCGCGCCAAGCATCGATGATGACGGGCGTCATGTCACGACCGGCGCGGGACAGAGCGGCCTCGATGAGCGAGGTCTCGGCATCGTGGTAATGCACGCGGACGGCACGGTTGCGAACGCTCGTGATAAGCAGCTTCTGGCGACGCTTGACGTCGTCGTAGTCGAGCTGTGGGCACCACTGGAACGGCGTGGCAGCCTTGGGGATAAAGACCGAAACCGAGATGGACACCGAGATCGAGCCGCGACGAGCCTTGGGCACCACGGAACGACCGAGCTCCAGCACGTGATCGGCCAGATTGGCGATGGCCACGATGTCCTCGTCGCGCTCGCCGGGAAGGCCCATCATAAAGTAGAGCTTCATGCGGTTCCAGCCGGCCTCGAAGGCCGCCTTGGCCGCACGGTCCAGGTCCTCCTCGGTCACGTTCTTGTTAATGATGTCGCGCATGCGCTGGCTGCCGGCCTCGGGCGCGAACGTCAGGCCGCCCTTCTTTTCGCCGGCGACCGACTCGGCCATATCCACGCCAAACGAATCCAAGCGCTGCGACGGAATAGACACGCGAATACCCGTATCTTCCAGGCGACGGTTGAGCCTGTCAAGCACGTCACGAATGCAGGAGTGGTCGGTCGTGGAGAGCGAGGTCAGCGACACCTCGTCATAGCCGGTCTTTTCCAGACCCTGAATCACCGACGAGACGATCTGGTCGGCCGAACGCTCACGCACCGGGCGATACGTCATGCCGGCCTGGCAAAAACGACAGCCGCGAGCGCAGCCGCGCAGAATCTCGATAGACAGGCGGTCGTGAACCAGCTGCGCATAGGGCACGCACGACTGCGACAGCGGATTCGTGGCGCCGAAATCCTCGACGACGCGTTTGTAGACCACGGTCGGCGCATCCTTGCCCTCGCGCGGCACGGTGTAGCCGTGCGGCGAGCAGGGCTCGTCGTGACGAACCTCATAGAGCGACGGCACGTAGTTGCCGGCAATGGATGCAAGCTGCTCAACAATCTGCGCGCGCGGGACTCCTTCGTCGCGCAGGCGGCGATGCAGCTGGCAGGTCTCGAGCAGCGATTCCTCGCCCTCGCCGATGAGGATGGCATCGAAGAAGGCCGCGTACGGCTCGGGGTTGTACACCGAGGGGCCGCCGGCGATGATGATGGGGTCGTCTTCACCTCGGTCGGCCGCTAACAGCGGAATGCCAGCGAGATCGAGTGCCTCAAGGAAGTTCGTCACCGCCATCTCGTGCGGCACATGCAGGCCGACGATATCAAACGAAGCGACCGGCGCTGCACCCTCGAGCGAGAGCAGCGGAATGCCTGCCTCGCGCATAGCGTCACCCATATCGGGCCACGGCACATAGCCACGCTCGCAGGAGATGCCCTCGGCCTGGTTAAGGATGTTGTAGAGGATGGCGATACCCTGGTTGGGCAGACCAACCTCGTACACATCCGGGTAGATCAGGCAGCAACGGTAGTCGGCATCGGCCTTGGAAAGCGTGCCCCACTCGTGATCGATATAGCGACTCGGCTTTTCGACCTTGGCGAGCAGCGGCTCAATTAAATGAAAACAGTCTTGATACGGAACGCGCAACGGAAAACCCCTAAGCAGCGAGATCGGACGCGTCTTGGTAGGACGCCATAGGACGGGTAGCGCCCGCGACCGTGGTCACCAGATCGCGAACGCGGGAGAACGTGGCAGTGACCACCTCGTTGGCACGGCTGTAGTCGACATCGCGCTCGTAGAGCGAAACGAGCGCACGGCCCATGCCATAGGTGCCCGCGGCAGCAGTGAGCGCCTTGACGGCAAACCCAATATGCGGCGTCTGCTTGACGAGCGCGCGGGTGACCGCGCGGATCACAAGACCGCCGACAAGCACGCCCGCGACCTCGTAGCCGCGCTCAGGCTTAATGCCGCGTCCAAAGACGGCAGCGAGCTCAAAGAGCATGCCCACCTGCGCCAGCGCCATAACGGGATAATCGGCGCCCGGCAAAAACACCAGCGCACCGGTCGCCATATTAGTGAGCGCGCACGAGGTGATGATACGATTGGCCGCCGCGATGCGCATGAAGGCAAAGTTCGCCGCAAAAGCCGTTTCCTTTTCGGTGCGATCGAGAATCCAGCGGGCAAGCGTCTCGAGCAGATACGTCTTATCGGTTGCCGCTACCACGCCGAGCATGGGCGTGGACTCCTCGATAAACGGCACCTCCACAGCTGACTCGGCAAGCACGCACACGGGCGCGCCGGCGATCACGAGCTCCTGCACGGCACTCTCCAAGCGGTCGGAACCGCACGAGAGCACCAGTACCACATCGGTATCGGTCTTTGGAGCAATTCGCTCCTCCCCCAGACGCTCGACGCGCACAATGCCCGAGGTCGTCTGCGGCACAAAGGCGTCACGCACCGTCTCGGCCAGAAAGCGCGAGGCGGACGAATCCAAATAGACCGAGACGCGCACCGGCGTATCGGAATCCTTCTTAACGGACGCGCCCATCTTAAAAGCGCGGGTCAGCTTATCTACGGGAATTTTCATAGCAAACCCCTCCAGCGGTTACGCGGCGCCCGAACGATGCCGCCATATGGATTGTACGATACCCACCGTCAGCAGCTGAATCATCATCGAAGACGAACCGAAGCTAATAAACGGTAGCGGAATACCGGTAATCGGCATCATGCCAATGCACATGCCGATGTTTTCGAAGGTCTGGAACGCCCACATGCCAACGATGCCCACACACGATAGGCGCAAGAACAGCGACTCACACTTAAAGGCGACGCGAATCGTCGAAAAGATCAGCAGCACGTAGAGGCATAGGAGCAAAAAGGAACCGCAAAAGCCAAAGGTCTCGGACAGGAAGGCGAAGACGAAGTCGGTGTGGAACTCAGGCAGAAAGCCGCCGGCCGACTGCGTCGCATGCCCCAGGCCCTTACCAAAGAAGCCGCCCGAGCCAACGGCGATAAGCGACTGCTGCAGGTTGTAGGCATCGTCCAAATCGGCATTATCGGGGTCGATAAAGACCGTCAGACGGTTCATCTGATACTGCTTGATGAGCACATCGTGGCCGAGCAACGAATCAAAGACCGAATCAAGCGCCAGGACGAGGGCCACCAGGCCCACGAGCAGGGCCAGGGTCGACAGCACCCATTCGCGGCGTGCACCGCTCATGCAGATGACGATGGCGCCCGAAACCAGCACGACCAGGCCCGAGCCCAGGTCACCCATGGCAACGACGGCCAAAAACGGAATGGACAGCATGCCGCAGAGCTTGACGTAGTCGCGAACGGTATCGATGCGACCGTTATACTGCGAGCCAAGCGTAGCAATAAAGAAGATGGTGATGAGCTTGGCAAGCTCAACCGGCTGGAATGTCAAGCCGATACCGGGAATCTTGATCCAACCCGTCATGCCCAGACCGCCCGTATAGGACAGACCCGGAATCTTGGGCGAGAAGATCACGATCAGGTCGATGACGAGCAACGCCGTCGAGAAATTGGAAATACCGCGCAGGTCGGTTCGCCAGACGAGCACCGCCAGCACCGCTCCGATACCAATTCCCAGCAGATGGCGTGAGAACGAAGCATCGGCCTTAAACTGCGAAGCCGACCAGATAATGATGGCACCGTAGGCGACGAGCGCCACAGTAGCCACGAGCACACCGATATGCACCTTTTGGCGAAACGTGCCGCGCGAGGCCGAAAGTTGCTTGTTGACGCGGTCCAGGCTGCTGCGAGAGCCGGTCTTGGTTGAACGGAACAGATCCGCCGGAGAAAAATCCATCGCAACCTCCTATCGAACCGAAGAATCGCCCGAGGCCGAAGAGGTATCGGGCTCGTCATAAATCACACCGAGCACGTCGCGCACGACATGCATCGCGGTATCTGAGCCGCCGCCGCCCTGCTCCAGGACAGTAGCGATGACATACTTGGGATCATCGGCCGGTGCATAGGCGCAGAACCACGCGTATTCGTCCTCGCCGCTTTTCTCGCCCGTGCCCGACTTGCCGTATACCTGGGGCGTCAGGGTGCCAAAGTGAGCCGCCAGGGACGTCGATGCCGTGTAAATCACGTCGTGCATGCCGTTGCGAACAAGAGCCAAATCCGAATCGCTGTTGATCTTGGCCTCCAGGCGCTTCTTCTTGCCCTTGCCGTTGTACTTATAGGCATCGCCGTCGCCATCGCGCGACACGGCAGACAAAAACACGTGAGGCACGTACTGTTTGCCGCCGTTGGCAAGACCCATATAGGCGCACGCCATCTGCAGGGGCGTCACCAGGATGTCGCCCTGGCCGATGGCAATATTGGTCATATCGCCGGCATTCCACTTGCGGTCCTCGGCAGAGGCGTCGGTGAAGTACGACTCTTTCCACTCGGCATCGGGAATACGGCCCGCGCCCTCACTCGGCAGATCGATACCGCAGGTCTTGCCTAGACCCCAGCGACGAAAGACCTCCTGCAGGCCCTCGGGATGTTGCTCGTCATAAAAGAACGCCTTGCCCATGTCGTAGAAGACGGGGTCGCACGAGTTGGCGATACCCGACTGCAGCGTCATGGTGCCGTGGCCAGACGTCAACCAGCAGCGCTTGCCCCAAGCCTTGCCCAGGCCCGTCCAATAGCCCGTGCAGTTGGTTGTCTGCGTTGAAGTGTAGGTTCCAAACTCAAGACCGGCCAGCGCCGAGAGCGGCTTGATGGTCGAGGCCGACATGTACTGTCCGCTAATGGCGCGGTTGAGCAGCGGGTGCGAACCCTTGTCATCATTGAGCTCGGTCCACACGTCATTTGAGACGCCGCCGATAAAGACAGACGGATCGAACTTGGGCTCGCTCGCCATGCCCAGGATCTCCCCATTGTTGGGATCGAGACACACCACAGCGCCGTTACCGGCATTGCTGTAGCCAGTGGTCTTGGCAAGCTCGATAGCGCTCGCCAGTGCCGTCTCGCAGGCCTGTTGGATCTTAAGGTCGAGCGTGAGCTTAATGTCGGAGCCGGCCTTCGCGGGCACGGCGCCGGCCTGACCGGTCACATTGCCTGAGGCATCGACCTTGACGGTCTGCTCGCCACGAATACCCTGCAGCAGATTTTCGTAGTAGCTCTCAACGCCCGCCTGGCCCACGATATCGCCCGACTGGTACGTAATCTTGCCAGCAGAAGCATCATCATCGCCAGAGGTTTTCTTATTCTGAGCCTCGAGCTGCTCGGAGGTGATGGTGCCGGTATAGCCCAAGATATGGCATGCCGTCTCGCCATATGGATACTGGCGCTCGGTACGCTCGGCAATCTTGACGCCCGGGAACTCGCCGGCGTGTTCCTTGATATAGGCAACCGTGGAGCGACGGACGTCCGTCGCGATGGTATGCAGGCTCTGGGCGCCCTCTGTATTGTCCTGAATATTGCGAAGGACCGCCACGTAAGGCATTCCAAGCACGTTGGCAAGATGGCGAACCAGAACCTCATCCTCGGCAAGGTCGCGGTAGGCCACGACAGCAAGTGAGGGACGGTTCTGGACAAGCGCCACGCCATTGCGGTCGAGGATGCGGCCGCGCACAGCGGGAGTGGTAACGGTGCGAGTCTGATTGCTATTAGCCTGCTTCTCGTAATAGTCCGACGAGACCATCTGCATGCCCCACAGCTTGACGGCGAGCGCCGCAAACATCGCGCCCACACCCGCGGTGAGGATGGAAAAGCGGCCCTTAAAGGCGGTCGCCGCTGTATTGCCCTCGCCCTCGGTGGCGCGCGGGGCCGTTCCATGCTGCGTATCGTAGGTAAAACGGGAATCGCCGCGACGCATGATGACCAGCGCGACCACGATGGCCACAACCAGCACGATACCGGCGATAATAACCGTCAACTGGGAAGACATCTACGGGCCTCCCCTATTTGAGCTTGCGGGTCTTGGGCTTAAAGCGCATGCCCGTCTGGCGTCCGCCACGTGCGGAGAATCCATAGCCGGACTGCGGCACGACGCCGGACATCAAAAACGGAATGGCAACCAGACCCGACAGGATCGAGGACGGTAGCGCATGGCCGAAGATCGCCACGACAAAGCTCGTCTCCAAACCCATAAACAGCAAGATGATGCTGTAGATCACATTAATGACGAGCGCGAAGGCGCCCACAGTGACGCCGCGCGCACTCGGGGTACCGCCCGTCTGACCGACGGCGCTGTGCACCAGGGCAAAAGAACCCACGGTCAGCAGGAGCGACATAACGCCCACCGGCACGGCAGCGGACAGGTCATAGAACAAGCCGCTGCAAAAACCGCACACGACGGCACGGGTCGGGTCGCCCGAGAACACGCTTAGGCACACCAGGATAATCATGAAGTTGACGCGACCGCCCGCAATGGAGATCTGCGGTGCCAGGCCTGCCTGCAGCAGCACGCACACGATGGCGGCGATTACAAACGTACGGGAGCTCATCCCCTGCTCGTGTAGATCCATGGACATGCCCCCTATTCGCTCGAGCCGAAATCGGTCGTCTCGGACGCGTCGGAACTGTCATCCGAACTCTCGTCCTTCGTCTTGGTCGCAGCGTCGCGCGACGTTCCCTGCGGCGTGCTATTTGCGGTGCTCACGTCCTCATCCGAAGCCGACTGTTCGTCGGTCAGCGAGGTAATGACCAGCACTTCCTCGTTGTTCTCGGCCGTGGTCTGAGCGCGCACCACAATGGTGTAGTACACGTCGTTTGCCGACTTCTCAACCGACGAGACGGTGCCGAGCGGTAGACCCTTGGGGAATACACCGCCAATGCCCGAGGTCACGATGATGTCGCCAACCTTAACATCGGAGTCGACGCTCACGTACTCAAGACGCAGCGTGCCGTCAGCCTGACCCTGCAGCATGCCCTGGGCGCGCGTGTCCTGTACCATGGCGGACACACCCGAGTTCTCGTCGCCAATAAGGCGCACGGTAGAGGTCTTGGCCGATACCTCGATAATCTGACCGATAACACCGGCAGAACTCGTCACGGGCATGTTGATGGTAAGGCCGTCGGCAGAGCCCTTGTCGATGGTTACGGTCGAGGTCCAGGCATCGCCCGAGGCACCAACGATACGAGCAGCGGTCGATTTGAGGTTGTAGGTCGACTGCAGGCCGACCAGCCCCTCCAGACGCTCGGCGGTCTTTTGAGCCTCGGAGAGCTCAGCAACCTTAGAGGTCAGCTCCTCGTTTTGCTTCTTAAGCTCGTCAAGCGTGTCCTGCGACGCCGTAAGGTTAGAGAACACGTTGCCGATCGCATTGAAGGGGGCCGCCACAGCCGAGCCCACAAAGCGCACCGGCGAGGTAATCGTCGTCACGCCCGAACGCACGGCATGAATCGGTCCTGCCTCGCCCTCGCGGATGTAAAACGTGAGCAGCAACACCGAAATCAGGCTGAAAACAATCAACGGGCGCATACCCGTTGATTGTCGCTTGGTATTCAGATTTGTGGAGAAACCCGAAGATCGTGCCAAATGGAATCCACCTTTTGGAAATTAAGCATTGGTCTGGACGAAGCCGCCATCAAACGCATTGGCCTCGAGCACGCGGGCACAGCCGTTAACGACGTTATCGAGCGCCGTGGGGCTGACGTTGACCGAAACACCGGTCTCATCGCGCAGGCGCACGTCGAGACCGCGCAGCAGCGCGCCGCCACCAGTCAGCAAAATGCCGTAGTACATAAGGTCCGAGGCAAGATCGGGAGGCGTAGCGTCGAGTGCGTCCTTGACGGCCTTGGCCATCTCGTCGAGCGGCTTGTTGAGCGCGCGACGAATCTCCTCGCTCTCGATGCGCACGGTCTTGGGCAGACCGGTGATCACGTCGCGGCCGTTGACCTCGACGTCGAGCTCGTCCTTGAGCGGCACGGCGGAGCCGACCTTGATCTTGATGTCCTCTGCCGTACGCTCGCCGATGGCCAAGTTGTAGGCATCACGAACGTGCGTGAGGATGGCCTGATCGAACTCGTCGCCGGCAATACGGATGGACTGCGAGACGACGATGCCACCCATAGCGATAACGGCAACCTCGGTGGTACCGCCACCGATGTCGATGACCATGGAGCCGGTGGGTTCCTCGACGGGCAGATCGGCGCCGATAGCGGCAGCCATGGGCTCCTCGATCAGGTAGGCCTGGCGAGCGCCAGCCTGGATCGTGGCCTCAAAGACAGCACGCTTCTCGACCGACGTGACGCCGGAGGGAACGCAGACGACAACGCGCGGACGCGGGGTCCACGGATAGCGCTTCTCGGACGCCTTGTCGATAAAATAGCGAAGCATAGCCTCGGTAACATCGAAGTCGGCGATGACGCCGTCCTTCAGGGGACGAACGGCCACGATGTTGCCGGGCGTACGGCCGAGCATGCGCTTTGCCTCGATACCGACCGCTAGGATGCGCTCGTCGTTCTTGTCGATGGCGACTACAGAGGGCTCGCGAATGACGATGCCCTTGCCGCGCACGGAGACAAGCGTATTTGCGGTGCCGAGGTCGATGGCAAGATCGCCCGCATAGCTACCGAAGAACATATCCATCAAAGAAAACAACGCAACTCCTGATGTGTTGGATGATTGCTGGAAAACTACTAGCTCATCATACTAGCGCAAGCCCGGCACCTCACTTGCGGTGAAGCGCCGGGCAAAGCTAAATCCCATAAGGTCACTACTGGTTGTCAGCAGCCGAGAAATCCATATCGAGCGAGGAAACGGCCCAGCCGATATGGTTGTCGGAGCGCACGAATTTGACGGTGTACTCCTGCTCGCCGCCCTTGGACAGCGATGCCTTCACCTTAGCGGTCGTCTCGGTCATGGACTGATCCATGCCCTCGACGGACACGGTGGCACCCTGCGGAATCGAGGAGATGATCATCGACTTAGCGTCCTCGGACAGGCTCGATGCCAGGCAAGACTCGGCCTTTGCGGTGTCACCGTCGCCGGCAGCCTGGAACAGATCGGTAACGACAGACTCCTGGGACGGGAAGCCAAAGCCGCGCGTGTAGGCAAAGCCCAGACCGCCCGCGGCGATCAAAATGAGCAGAAGCAGCACGATGAAGACTTTGAGACCCGTGTGGCGATGGCGACGACGGACCTTGGCCTGCTTACGATCCTGACGGTCCTGCTGAACCATCTCGGACTCGGACAGCGTAAAGAAGCCGGTGTCCGAGGGATCGGGCATAAACTGACCGGTCGCGCCCGTAGGATCGAGCGGATCGACGGCAGGAGCGTCCATCGCGGGCGCCGGAGCCGTGGCCATAGCCGTCTGGGCAGACAGCGCGGCAAGCGAATCGTGCACGCGGGCAAGCTCATCGGCCTGCTCGGAGGTGAGCTGGTAGATGCCATCGGCAGTAGCGGCGTTAAAGGCGTCGAGTGCGTCGGAAGGACGGCCGGCGGCAGAAAGCGCCTGACCCATGCCGGCGTTGAGCGCACGCGTGTCGTCGCGGGGGCCGGCAAAGTCGATAGCCGTGCGGTAGGTCTCCACGGCATCCGCCGGACGGCCGAGCTTGATGAAGCAACGACCGAGCTCGCCGAGCGCGGCGGCAGGAGCCGGATTGGCGCCATCGATGGCAGCCTGACGGAAGGCAGTACCCGCGTTGGCATAGTCGCCCGACTGGAACAGCGCGTTACCCAGGCCCAGATAGGCCTTGAACGGCGTGGCATAAGAAGCGTCCTGCGTAGCAGCAGAGAACGCCTGAGCGGCCGTCGTGTAGTCGCCCACGGCGGCGAGCGCCTTGCCGCGGTTGGTGAGCAGCGCGCCGCGCTTGCCATAGGTGCCGTCGTTGAGGGCGGCGGCGTAGGCCTCGGCGGCCTCGGCATACATGCCCAGGTGCATCAAGGCGTTACCACGAAGGTGATCGGCCTCGCCCATAATCTCATCGGGAGTCTTTGCCGCCCCAAGCATCTGGGCTGCAGCGGAAAAATCACCCGCGCGGTAAGCGGCGCGGCCCTGTTGGATCAGCTGGCTATTCAAGGAAATCCCCTTTACTCGTGAACGATCTCGACATGGACGATCTCGTCGCCGGCACGCAGCTGCGAAATCACATCGAGACCCTCGACCGTGGTACCAAAGACGGTGTAACCGGAATCGAGGTTATGCTGGGCGCCCAGGCAGAAGTAGAACTGCGAACCCGCGGAATCGGGGTCCATGGAGCGTGCCATGGCAAGGGCGCCATCGACATGGCTGTTGCGCGGATTGGTGGCAAACTCGCCCTTGATGCAGTAGCCGGGGCCACCGGTACCGGGCATGCCATCGGGGCCCTCAAGACCGGCAGCGACGTCGGCGCCGGACATATCGCGGGTATTGGGGTCGCCGCCCTGAATGACAAAGCCGGGCACATAGCGATGGAACTTAAGGCCATCATAGAAACCCATCGTGGAAAGCTCGCAGAAGTTCGCGACATGAATGGGAGCGCCCTCGCCGTCAAACTTGACCTTGATGGTACCCTTCGACGTCTCGATAACGGCGCACTCGTCACCGGCAAGCTGATACTCGGGCGTGTAGAGCTCTTTCTTAAAACCAAACATGTGGTTCCTTCCTCGTGCGTTTAAAGCATATTTGTACGAATTGTAGCAATAAGCATGGGCTTACATCAATTGCGCACGTAGGTTATGCCGACTATGGCGAACTAATTTTAGGAACGCTGCTGCGGCTTCCAGGAGCCCACGTTGGCGTCGTACTGGTTCAGCGCGCTGTTGCCGCCCTGCGCGATGGGAGCCAGGATCTCGCTTTGGTGGGGACTCATCGACTCGCCATCGGGAATGGCCAGCGAGATGTCCCAACTCTGGCAGATCACGTCGACACGCTCGTACATCCACTCGGCAAGCTGCTTTAAGTGGGCGATGTCATCCGCATAGACCGTATCGTCCTGGTACTTAAGGTTGTTGAGCTCATCTTGCGTCTTTTTGATCTGGTCGCGCAGGGCGTAGGCACTCTGCGACAGCTCCTGACGGGTGGACAGCGGCGTTCGGAGATAGCCGTTGTTAAAGGAATCGATGACCTCGCCGATCTGGTCCTCGTCACCGTAGGACACGATGGTCTGATACAGACCGTCGAGCCTGGTATAGAGCTGATCATCGGTCAGCACGGTTTCTTCCTGGACCACCTCGGCAGAATCGTCTTGCTTGGTATCGTCCTCAGTCGCCTCGCCCTTTTGGCGCGTGGGGAAGGTGGTTTGTGCAGCTTGGCCAAACTGGTCGTAGAAGCCAGGCATGACACCCATGGGATCGGTCGTCACGAACCAATAGGCACCGCCGCAAACGACGGCAAGTACCGCGATGACGATGAGCGGCTTGGGGATATGACGCTTGTGCTTGTGATAGGCGTCCTCGTCGGGATGCACTTTGCGCTTGGGTTTTTGAGCATCGTCGTGCAGGGAAACGGGCGTGGGAATATCGACCTTGGGGATACCGAAATCCTTATCGAAAGCCGGCAGCACGCAGGTCTCGTTAGGATCGGCGGCGTCCGAAAGAACCGCGGCAGCCGAGGCGGGCGCATGAGGCACCTCGGTATCGATCTGCTCTTGCGTTAGGCGCGGAAAGCCCGCCGTGTGGCCCGCTGCCAGGTCGGATGCGGCCGCGTCCTCGGAGAGGATACCCGGAGCGGGGCGTCCGCATTTGGGACACGTACGATCGTGCGGAGAAAGACGGGCACCGCAGCCCTCGCAGAACACGAACTCGGTGTGCTCGGGGCCATCGCCCGGACCCACATAGGCGTTGCAGTAGGGGCAGAACGAGGCGCCGTCCTCGATAGTCTTAAGGCAATGCGGGCAGATCACGGCATCCTCTTTTCGAAGCAATTCAAACAATCGAGGTTAGAGCATAACATCGCCACGGCCCCACAGGAGCAAGGCACCAATTCAACATCGCCAGGGCGCGTAGTTACTTCTTCTTTTTGCTTGGCATCGAGACTTTGATGCCTTGGGCGGACTTGGTCACGCGAGAGCGCTTGGCTCCGGTACTCCTCTTTTTCTTGGGCTGGGCCTGGGCCACGCCCTCGAGTGCACGGGCCTCGGCCTCGCGAGCGGTGCGATCTTCGCGGCGCTGCGCCATGTCGGCGGCGACGCGCTTGGCAAAACGCTCGGCCGTCGAACCCGTCGAGCTCACCTTGCCGCCACCGCGACCCAGGTGGACGCGCACACCACGGCCAAAACCAGTTGCGGCATGACGACGACGCGGCTTGAGCGAATCCATCATCGTGGCGAGCTTAAAGAACACCGAGCAGGTAAAGACCACGATAACAGCCAAGATAACCATCTGGCCCATCGACAGGTTGGCAATAGACAGCAGCTCCGGGAATCCGATAACGCCCACCAGGATGCCGGCGACTACAAACACAAAGAGCACCACACGTAAGGGCGTGAGAGGCTGCGAGATGCGCCAGATTAGGCTGACGCTCGCCGCGCACGACGTAAGCAGGCACATCGTAGACAGCGTGAGCTGGCTAAAGCCAAACACGCGCGCCACAAAGATATCGAGCGCCGCAGCCAAAATGACCGCAATCGACGCCGGCAGTGCACGCTTGAGTACGTTGCTCAAAAACGCACCCTTCACACGAGCATTGTTGGGCTCCAGGCCCAACACAAAGCCCGGCGCGCCGATGCAGAAGAAGTTAATGAGCGTCATCTGGATGGGCTCGAAGGGGTACGGCGGCAGCGCGATACACAGCGCCGCCAGGCCCATCGAGAACAGCGTCTTGGTCAGGAACAGTGAGGCCGAACGCTGCAGGTTGTTGATGGAGCGACGGCCCTCGGCCACCACGGCGGGCATCGAGGCAAAATCGTTGTCGACGAGTACGATCTCGGCCACGTTGCGCGCGGCATCGGAGCCGGCCGCCATGGCGACGGAGCAGTCGGCCTCCTTGAGCGCCAGCACGTCGTTGACGCCGTCGCCCGTCATGGCCACGGTGTGCTCGCGGCGCTTGAGCGCCTGCACGAGCTCGCGCTTCTGCTGCGGGGTCACACGACCAAAGACATGGTAGCGGTCCACTGCGGCATCGAGCTTGGCCGGCGTATCGAGCGTCGTGGCGTCCACATAAGCGTCCGCCCCCGGCACGCCCACCACGCGCGCGATCGACGACACCGTACGTGGGTCGTCGCCGCTGATCACGTTGAGGGTCACGCCCTGCTCGTTAAAGTAGCCGATGGTCTCGGCCGCCGAGGTACGAATCTCGTCGCGGATGGTCACAAATCCCACGGGCTCGGCCTCGCCCACCATATCCCCATCGGGCGTAAAGCCGTCCACGCGCGCCACCACGAGCACGCGGCAGGTATCGGCAAGCTCGGCGACACGGTTCTCGACCTGCGAAAACACACGCTCCGAAAGCACAAACTGCGCGGCGCCCATCACATAGGAGCCCTGCGCAAACGAAGCGCCGCTCCATTTTTTAGACGACGAGAATGGAATGACCGACAGCGGCTCGGACACCTCGACCGGGCGATCGGCGTAATAGTTGAGCAGCGCCTGGCATGTCTCGTTGGCATCGGCCGAGGTCGCACGTGCCACGTTAGCCAGCGCAAAATCGAGCACTGTGGTATCGACGGGAACAGCCGCCTCGTCCGAGTCCACGCCAAAGCCAACACCCTCAACAGGCAGCGGGTAGGTGCCCTCGACCTCCATACGACCCGAGGTAATGGTGCCCGTCTTGTCCAGGCACAGTACGTCGACGCGAGCGAGCGTCTCGATGCAGTAGAGCTGCTGCGCCAGCACCTTGCGGCGGGCCAGGCGCACCGTGGCGATGGCGAGCACCGACGAGGTCAGCAGCACCAGGCCTTGCGGGATCATGCCCAGCAGGGCGCCCACCGTGGACAGCAGCGCCGACGAAGGCACATGACCAGCCAACAGCTCGGAGAAGCACCATGAAAGCGCACTATCGCCCGGGGTTCCCGCGGCATCCCACAGCTCGCTCACACTCGAGGCAAACAACGCCAAACCGAGCGGGATCATGATGATGCTCGCAAAGCGCACGATGGCGTTAAGCGCGTTCATGATCTCGGAATTGACCTTTTTGACGTACTTCGCCTCGTTATTAATTTTAGCCACGTAGTTGTCGGCGCCGACATGGATCACGCGGGCGCGCAGCAGGCCCGAGTCGATAAAGCTGCCGCTCATGAGCTCGGAACCGGGCTGTTTCTTAATAAGGTCGCTCTCGCCCGTCAGCAAGCTCTCGTTCACGAGCGCCTCGCCCGAAACCACCACGGCGTCAGCGGGAATCTGGTCGCCGCGCCCCAGGCGGATGATGTCGTCGAGCACGATCTGGTCCAAGTCGAGCTCCACCTCGGCACCGTCGCGCACCGCGATGGCCTTCTTAGAGGTCAGCAGCGTGAGCTTATCGACCATCTTCTTGGACCGCATGGATTGAATGACGCCAATAGCGGTATTGAGGAACACCACAAACAGGAACGTCAGGTTCTTAAATGAACCGGTCAAAATGACCAGGAAAGCCAAGATCACGTTGATCAAATTGAACAGCGTGCAGAGGTTCTCGATGATGAGCTCTTTGACCGACTTGGTCTTGAGCTCCATGTTGCGGTTGATCTTACCGGCGGCGATGCGCTCCTCGACCTCGGCGGTCGAGAGTCCGCGCTCGATATCCGTTGCTGCCATACCACGTCCCATCACGTCGCGTCGGTATAAGAAAAACCGCCCGGACCATGCGAGGTTCGGACGGTCTTACGTTCGATGGTGCCCCATGTTGGATTCGAACCAACGGCCTTCTGCTCCGGAGGCAGACGCTCTAATCCCCTGAGCTAATAGGGCCAACGTTTGCCATTATACCCAAGTGCACCACAGGCTATCAAAATAAAAGAAAAAGCTTTGCAATTCCGAGGAAGACGAGGCGCAACGGCCCACTTTAGAAGGCAAAAGCGAGTCAGATAGTATAAACTCACATGCACCATATATACACGGCTCGCGATGCGGGCCGTTTTTGCAAAAGTTATCCATCGAGGTGAGAGGCACACCATGATTGCAATTTTAAAGCAGAGCGCCAGCGACGATGCCGTAAGCCATATCGTCAGCTGGATTGAGAAAAAGGGGCTGAAGACCGATGTCTCGCGCGGCGAGAACGAGACGATCATCGGCCTGGTGGGCGATACGACCAAGATCGACCCGTTCCTGCTCGAGTCCATGGATGTCGTCGAGCGCGTGCAGCGCGTCTCCGAGCCGTTCAAGCGCGCAAATCGCAAGTTCCACCCCGAGGACTCCGTCATCGACTGCGGCCACGGCGTCAAAATCGGCGGCGACCAGTTCCAAGTCATCGCCGGCCCCTGCTCCGTCGAGGGCGAGAACCTCATCCGCATCGCACGCCGCGTAAAGGCCGCCGGCGCCACGATGCTGCGCGGCGGTGCCTACAAGCCCCGCACCTCCCCCTACGCCTACCAGGGCATGGGCCCCGCCGGCCTCGACCTGCTGTGCGAGGCGTCTGCCGAGCTCGACATGCCGATCGTCACCGAGATCATGGACCCACGCGACGTGCAGGTCTTCTTGGACAAGAAGATCGACGTCATGCAGATCGGCGCCCGCAACGCCCAGAACTTCCCCCTGCTCAAGGAGGTCGGCAAGACCCAGACCCCGATCCTGCTCAAGCGCGGCATGTCCGGCACGATCGATGAGCTGCTCATGGCCGCCGAGTACATCATGAGCGAGGGCAACGACAACGTCATCCTGTGCGAGCGCGGCATCCGCACCTTCGAAACCCGCACCCGTAACACCTTCGATCTCAACGCCGTGCCGGTGCTGCACCACCTGTCGCACCTGCCTGTCGTTGCCGACCCCAGCCACGCCACCGGCTACACCCGCTACGTTGAGCCCATGGCGCTCGCCGCGACCGCCTGCGGCGCCAACGGCCTGGAGATCGAGGTCCACGACGAGCCCAGCCGCGCATGGTCCGACGGCGCTCAGGCCCTCACCCCCGACCAGTTCGACGACACCATGCGCCGCATTCGCGCCATCCGCGAGGTCGTCTGCCAAGAGACCATGGAGTAGCCCATGGGTACGGTGAGAAACGCGCGCGTTAACCAGGGCGGTCCCAAATGCGCGGGCATCGTTGGCCTGGGCCTCATCGGCGGCAGCTTTGCCCGCGGCTATGCGCAGGCGGGCGTTCGCGTGCTGGCCTGGGACCCCGATGATGATGTCATGACGGCCGCCAGCATGGGCACTGTCGCCGGAGAGCTCAACGACGAGACACTCGGCGAATGCGACATCATCGTCCTTGCCTGCTACCCCGAGGCCTGCATCGAGTGGCTCGAGGCGCATGCCCGGGCACTCGCCGACGCCACCGACACCGAGGCCATCATGGGCCCCGTGGTGATCGACACGGTGGGCGTCAAGGGCATCGTGTGCGAGCGCGCCTTTGAGCTTGCCCGCGAGCACGGCTTTTACTTTGTGGGTGCGCACCCCATGGCAGGCACCCAGTTCTCGGGCTACGCGCACTCCCGCGCCGACCTGTTCCAGGGCGCCCCGCTCGTGCTCGTGCCACCCGCGGTGGACGATGCGCTCAAACTGGAGCTCTTGGGGCAGGTGCGCGAGATGGTGCGCCCCTTGGGCTTTGGCAAGTTCAGCGTGACCAGCGCCGCCGAGCACGACCGCGTCATCGCCTTCACGAGCCAGCTTGCGCACGTGGTGTCCAACGCCTACGTAAAGAGCCCGACCGCCCAGGTCCACCACGGCTTTTCGGCCGGTAGCTACCGCGATCTCACCCGCGTGGCGCACCTCAACCCGCAAATGTGGTCCGAGCTCATGATCGACGACGCCGACGCGCTTGCCTTCGAGATCGACCACCTGATCGACTCGCTCGGCGCCTACAGCCGTGCGCTCAAGGACCGCGACCAGCGCTATCTGGAGAATCTCCTTGCCGAGGGCGACCGCATTAAGCGCGCACTCGACGACGAGGCCTCCCACTAGACCACCTATCACGCCAGGTCGAAAGGACCATAGCTTATGGCGATTACCATCGATATCGACACCGCACGCCCCTACCAGGTGCATGTTGGCACGTTTTTGCTGGAGCAGGCGGGACCGCTCGTGCGCGCCACTGCCGGCGGCACCAAGGCCGTCATCGTGACGGACACCAACGTAGGCCCGCTCTACCAGATGCCCGTTAAGCAGAGCCTGGAGGCATCAGGCTACGAAGTGAGTATCTGCACCTTCGAGGCCGGTGAGGCACACAAGCGCGCCGAGACCTACGTTGCCATTTTGGAGTTTGTGGCCGAGCACGAGCTTTCGCGCTCCGACGTGATCGTGGCACTCGGCGGCGGCGTCGTGGGCGACGTGGCGGGCTTTGTGGCCGCCACCTACATGCGTGGCTGCAAGTTTGTGCAGATCCCCACGAGTCTGCTCGCCATGGTGGATTCGTCGGTGGGCGGCAAGACCGCCATCGACCTGGCTGCCGGCAAGAACCTGGCCGGCGCCTTTTGGCAGCCGAATGTGGTTATCGCCGACGTGGGGTGCCTGGCCACCCTTACGCCCGAGCAGTTCGCCGACGGCTGCGGCGAGGTCGTCAAGCACGCCGTGATCGCCGACCCAGAGCTTTTCGCCGAGCTGGAGAAGACCCCGCTCACGCTGGAGCTGCTCAACCGCGATGTAGCCCGCGTAGCGCTCATCATCGCCCGCAATATCGACATCAAGCGCGCCGTGGTCGTCGCCGACGAGCGCGAAACAAACCAGCGCAAGCTGCTCAACTTTGGACACAGCGCCGGACACGCCGTCGAGGCCTGCGAGCACTTTGAGCTCGGACACGGCAACTGCGTGTCGATCGGCATGGGCATCATCACGCGCGCCGCGGCCCTGCACGGCGTTTGCGATGCTGCACTGCCCGGTCGTATTGAGGAGCTCTGCGCCCGCCATGGCCTCAAGACCCGCTGCGACCTAGATGCCGACGCCGTCTTTGCCGAGGCGCTGCACGACAAAAAACGCGTGGGCGACACCATCGACCTGGTAATTCCGCACGGCATTGGCCGCTGCAGCATCGACCGCACGCCGCTTTCCACTTTCCACGAACTCATTGCCGAGGGCCTCGGCCAGAAGGGAGACGCATCCGCATGCTAGCCCGCATCACCCCGTCCCCGCTCAAGGGCACCGTTCCCGCCATCGCGTCCAAGTCGATGGCGCATCGCCTCATCATCTGCGCTGCGCTTGCCAACGGCGAGACGCACGTTACCTGCAACACCACCTGCGCCGACATCGAGGCTACGGTGCGTTGCCTTACGGCCCTGGGCGCTCGCATCGAGACCGTCGAGGACGGCTTCCAGGTCCACCCCACCATGAAGAGTGTTGAGTTTGGCCTGCTCAAGGCACTTGCGGGCGGCACGCTCGACTGCGGCGAAAGCGGCTCCACGCTCCGCTTTATGTTGCCCGTCGCCTGCGCGCTGGGCGCAGAAGCAACTTTTGTGGGTCAGGGACGCTTGGGCGCCCGCCCGCTGTCCCCGCTCTCGGACGAGATCATCGCCGCCGGATGCGACCTACAGGGTCTGGGCGGTTTTCCGCTCAAGACGAGCGGCCGCATGCGCCCGGGCACCTTTGTGCTTCCGGGCAACGTGAGCTCGCAGTATATCTCCGGCCTGCTGCTGGCGGCCCCGCTACTGGCCCAGCCCTCCTGTGTGCAGGTGACCGGCCTCATCGAGAGCCGCCCCTATATCAACCTGACCATCCAGGCCATGAAGGCCTTTGGCGTCGAGGTCAACGTCGAACGTATTCCGGCCAAGGACGGCCAGCCCGAGGTCACGAACTTCCGCGTGAGCAGCGGCTCGTACCGCACGCCCGGCAACGTGGCCGTCGAGGGTGACTGGTCCAACGCTGCCTTTTGGCTGTGTGCCGGCGCCATCGGCACCGACCCCATCACCGTCGAGGGCGTGTCGCTGAGCTCTGCGCAGGGCGACCGCAACGTGCTTGCGGCGCTTTCGCGCTTTGGTGCCCGCATCGTGCGCTCCACCAACGCCGCCACCGTGCAGTCCGACAAGCTCGCCGGCTTTGAGATGAGTGCCCACGACATTCCCGACCTGGTGCCCGTTATCTCGGCCGTGGCCTCGCTGGCACAGGGCCGCACCTTTATCCGCGATTGCGCCCGCCTGCGTATCAAGGAATCCGACCGCCTGGCCACAACCACCCGCGAGCTCACCGCGCTGGGCGCGCAGGTGCGCATTGCCGGCGACGACCTCATCATCAAGGGTGTCGATGCCTTTACCGGCGGCGAGGTCGATTCGCACAACGACCATCGCATCGCCATGATGGCCGCCATCGCCGCAAGCCGTGCCACCGGCGAGGTCGTGATCCACGGCGCCGAGGCCGTCAACAAGTCCTATCCCGATTTCTTCGACCACTACCGCCTGCTGGGCGGCAAGGTCACACTCGAGGAGGAATAGCATGTCCTCGACCTTTGGCAACGTCTTGCACTTAAGCATCTTCGGCCAATCGCACTCCCCCGCTATCGGCTGCTCACTCGACGGCATCCCGGCGGGCATCGCCGTGGACCAGGAGAAGCTGCAGGCCTTCCTCGACCGTCGCGCCCCCGGTCGCGACGAGACCGCGACCAAACGCCGCGAGGCCGACGCCGCCCACATCATCGCCGGTGTTGTCGATGGACATACCACCGGCGCGCCCATCGCCGCGATTATCGAGAACACCAACACGCGCTCCAAGGATTACTCCGAGCTGCGCCGCAAGCCCCGCCCCGGACATGCGGACTTCCC
This sequence comes from Collinsella sp. AM16-21, assembly GCF_003471905.1. Classification (NCBI taxonomy): domain Bacteria; kingdom Bacillati; phylum Actinomycetota; class Coriobacteriia; order Coriobacteriales; family Coriobacteriaceae; genus Collinsella; species Collinsella sp. AM16-21. The sequence goes on along the minus strand of NZ_QRKJ01000018.1, from coordinate 9,696 downwards.
TGCGCGCGTGAAGTATCACAACATGCACGATGTCGCTGGTGGCGGGCATTTCTCCGGCCGCCTAACGGCACCCTTATGCATCGCCGGCGGCATTGCGCTGCAGGCACTCGAGGCCCGCGGCATTCAGGTCATGGCCCACGTCGCGCAGATCGGCGGCATCTCCGACCTGCCGATGGACGATATGGTCTATCGCGAGGCCGACCGCAAGGCGATCCTTACGAACGATCTGCCGTGCATTGACGCCGCCGCAGCCGGCCGCATGCGCGAGGAGATTCTGGCCGCGCGCGACGAGCTCGACAGCATCGGCGGCATCGTGGAGTGCGGCATTTACGGGCTTCCCACGGGCATAGGCGACCCCATGTTCGACGGCATCGAGAACCGCATCGCGCAAATCGCGTTTGGCATTCCCGCCGTAAAGGGCGTGGAGTTTGGCATGGGCTTTGCCGTGGCCGCCATGCGCGGCAGCGAGAACAACGATCCATATCGCATCGATGCCGAGACCGGCGAAATCGAGGTCGAGTCCAATAACGCCGGCGGCATCCTGGGCGGTATTTCGACCGGCGCGCCCGTCATGTGGCGCATGGCCGTAAAGCCGACGCCCTCAATTGGCCGCGAGCAACAGACCGTGGACATGGACGCCATGGAAAATGCCGAGCTCTCGGTCCACGGCCGCCACGATCCCTGCATCGTCCCGCGCGCCGTCCCCGTAGCCGAAGCAGCCGCCGCCCTCGCCATCTGGGACGCCCTCCTCGAGGACGCAGGCCAGCTCTAACCCGACTCACCTGAGTTGCCCGTCAACTCTGCCATTACGCGAAAGGGGCCTCCATGGACCTTGCCGATATTCGCCAAGCCATCGATGGCATCGACACCACGCTCCTCAACAGCTTTGTCGAGCGCATGGACATTGCCACCGAGGTCGCCAAATCAAAAATCGAGATGGGCAAGGCCGTCTTCGACCCCGCCCGTGAGCGCTCCAAGCTCAACAACCTCGCCAGCCGCGCGCCCGAGCGCTACGAGGCGCAAACTATCACCCTGTTCCGTCTCCTCATGAGCATGAGCAAGGCCGAGCAGCAGCGCTACATCAACGAGCTCAGGGGCATCACGGTCTCGCAAAAGGCCCATGCCACGGCCGCAGCCTGTGACACGCCCTTCCCCCAGACGGCCACTGTCGCCTGCCAAGGCGTCGAAGGCGCCTACAGCCAGATCGCCGCGTGCAAACTCTTCGACGTGCCCGACATCGCGTTTTTCGAGACCTTCGAGGGCGTCATGCGCGCCGTGCGCGACGGCTTTTGCGAGTTTGGCGTACTGCCCATCGAAAACTCAACCGCCGGCTCGGTAAACGCCGTCTACGACCTGCTCGCACAGTTCGACTTCCATATCGTGCGCTCGCTGCGCCTCAAGATCGACCACAACTTGCTCGTCAAGCCCGGCACCAAGCTCGCCGACGTGCGCGAGGTCTACAGCCACGGCCAAGCCATTGCCCAGTGTGCGAGCTTTATCGAGTCCCACGACCTGCACGCCACCAAGTACCCCAACACCGCCATGTCGGCCGAGATGGTCGCCAGCTCCGGGCGCACCGATGTTGCCGCCATCGCATCGCGCAGCTGCGCGACACTCTATGGCCTGGAGGTGCTGGAGTCCAACATTCAAGACTCCGACAACAACTACACGCGCTTTGTCGTCATCAGCCGCGAGCCACGCGTCTATCCCGGTGCCAACCGTACCTCGCTCATGATCACCACGGCCAACGAACCGGGCGCCCTTTATCGCGTACTCGAGCGCTTCTATGCGCTCAACATCAACCTCATCAAGCTCGAAAGCCGTCCCATCCCCGGTCGCGACTTTGAGTTTATGTTCTACTTTGATCTGGACTGCCCCTTTGGCAGCAAGGCCCTCGACGACCTGCTCGATTCGATCGACGACGTGTGTGAGAGCTTCACCTACTTTGGCAGCTACACGGAGGTGCTCTAGATGACCGATACCGCCGCAACCCGCCCCTACGGCGTACTGGGTCGCGTGCTGGGCCACAGCTACACCCCGACCATCTACAAGGAGCTCGCTGGGCTCGAGTACGTGCGATTTGAGCGCGAGCCCGAGGACCTCGCGGCTTTTATGACAGGCGACGAGTGGGAGGGCACCAACGTGACCATCCCCTACAAACGTGCCGTCATAGAATACCTGGACGAGCTGAGCCCGCTGGCCGAGCGCATGGGCAACGTTAACACTATCACACGCCTGCCCGATGGCCGCCTGCGCGGTGACAACACCGATTACTTTGGTTTCCAGTGTCTGGTCGAGGAGCTGGGGGTTGAGGTTGCCGGCAAGAAGGCCCTCGTGCTCGGAGCCACCGGTGGTGCCGGCACCACGGCAAGCATGGTGCTCGGCGACCTGGGCGCCACCGTGGTGCCCGTGGGCCGCACAAGCGAGGTCAACTACGGCAACATCGCGCAGCAGTCCGACGCCGCCCTACTCGTCAACTGCACGCCCGCCGGCATGTTCCCCCATTGCCCCGACGCACCTTGCACGCTCGAAGGGCTCGATGCGCTCGAAGGCGTTATCGACATTGTCTACAACCCCGCCCGCACGGGCCTGATGCTCGAGGCCGAGCGCCACGGTATCCCTTGCATCGGCGGCCTGCTCATGCTTGTGGCACAGGCGGCGCAGGCCGTTGAGCGCTATACCGGCCAGGTCACCCTGCGCGAGCGCATCCTGGATGTAACGGAGCGCTTGTCACGCCGCGAACAGAACATCGCGCTGATCGGCATGCCGGGCTCGGGCAAGACCCGCGTGGGTGAGCAGATTGCCCTGCTCACGGGTCGCGAGCACATCGACCTGGACCGCGCCCTCGAGGAACGCCTCGGCATGCCCTGCGCCGACTTTATCGTCAAGCGCGGCGAGGCCGCCTTCCGCGAGCAGGAGACGGCGGAACTGTCCGACATCTCCAAGCGCAGCGGCCTGGTGCTCTCCACCGGCGGCGGCGTGGTCACACGCGACGAAAACTATCCGCTGCTGCACCAAAACAGCCAGATCGTGATGCTCAACCGCAAGCTCGACGAACTCGCCCACAAGGGCCGCCCCATCACCGCGCGCGACGGCATCGCCAAGCTGGCCGAACAGCGTATGCCGCGCTACCGCGCCTGGGCCGACTACATCATCGACTCACGCGACTGCGCCGCCAACACCGCGCAAGCCCTTCTCGACACCCTCCCACCCACTCTCTAACCAAATCCATCACAAAGGGGACAGGCACCTTTGTGATGGATTTCCAACCGCAAAGGAAGCAGCCATGAAAGCACTCGTCATCAACGGCCCCAACCTTAATATGCTCGGAATTCGCGAGCCGGGCATCTATGGCAGCGACAACTACGACCGCCTGGTCCAGATCTGCCAGGAGGCAGGCGCCGCGCAGGGTTTTGACGAGGTCGAAGTCTTCCAGTCCAACCACGAGGGCAGCATCGTCGATAAGATCCAGGAGGCCTACGGCAAGGTCGACGGCATCGTCATCAATCCGGCGGCCTACACGCACACGAGCGTAGCGATCCTCGATGCCCTCAAGGCCGTCGCTATCCCTGCCGTCGAGGTACACATCAGCGCTGTCGAGACCCGCGAGGACTTCCGCCAGGTGAGCTACGCACGCCTAGCCTGCTTCGCCACCATCACCGGAGAGGGCCTGCAAGGCTACGCCCACGCGCTGGAGCTGCTGAGGGAACGCCTCGAAAAGTAGCCTCGCGAGCAAATCCATCAACGCGATTCACACGCTAATAATGCCAGTGCCGCCAGCAGCAACCTCGCTACTGGCGGCACTTTATTACTGGCATATAATCGTTGCAGCCACACAACGTCTGGAGACTCGCATGCTAAGCATCCATCTGGGAGATTACCCCGGTTCCATCTACGATACCGAGACCTACTTTAGGAACTCATACTTGGACTCATGGTTCGAAGACCCTATGGCCGCACAGATCATTAAAAGCGTGGACGGATCAGAGCTCATCGGCCCCCACAACATCGTAAGCAAGCAGCTGGGCTCGATCACCCCACTCGAACTGTCCGGCGGCGTTAAGACGCTGCTGCTGGTGCGCAATCTACCAAACATGGTGTTCAATGCATCCACTTGCGGAGATAACTGCGCCCGCTGGCTGCTCAAAATTGGCAAAGAGCAGGATGTGCTGGTGACCCTTTACCACATCATGAAATTTCCCTGGAAGCGTTTTGAGATTCGCATCAATAACGACGGCCGCATCGTCAGGAACATGCAGGAGTTCGTCGGTGCCACCAATGATTTTCTGGATGTTGATGAGTAATGAAAGGATCACACACCGTTGTCGTGGAGCGCGCAAAAGTCAAATACACGCTCACCTTTAAACGCAATATTTCCTTCATCCGCGGCAACAGCGGCACGGGCAAAACGACGCTCATCTCGATGATTCGCGACTACAACGACCGAGGACCGGAAAGCGGCGTTGCACTCAGCTGCGACGTGCCTTGCGAAACGCTTTCCGGCAGACGCTGGGAGCGCGAGCTTTCGATCATCGAAGATTCAATCGTCTTTCTAGATGAGGGCAACGAGTTTATCTACTCAAAGGACTTCGCCAAAACCGTAAACGGCTCGTCCAACTATTTTGTTCTGATATCTCGTCGCGATGCCAACGAGCTCCCCTACAGCGTTGATGAGATCCTGAAGTTAGTCAACACGACGAGTAAAACAATCAATGGCCGCAAGAGCGACAGGCGCTTCTACTCGGTGACCAAGCCGCTATATGACCACACGGCAAGCATGCTGTATCAGGATCTAAATGTTGGATTCGAGGTACCCGACGCCGTAGTTGTCGAGGATAGCAAATCTGGCTATCAATTCTACGACGCTCTTTGCAACCGGCTCGGAATCCCCTGCTATACCGCCACCGGCGTAGCAAATCTAAAGCGGACAATTCACGAATGCCCCGAGCAAAACGTTCTTGCCATTGGAGACGGCGCAGCGTTTGGTCCCTACATCGAAAAGGTGCTCGGACAGCGCGTTTACAAGAACGTTCGCTTGTTCCTCCCGGAATCATTCGAGTGGACACTTCTGCAATCTGGCCTCATTCCCAGTAACGACATTCCAAAAATCCTCAAGGATCCTTCGAGCTATATCGAAAGCCGCGACTACCTAAGCTGGGAACGATTCTTCACCGACGTATTGATCAAGTACTCGGCAGACACTCGCTACGCCTACAGAAAGGCAAAGCTCAATGAGCAGTACCTGAGGCCGCAGGCGATGAATGCAGTTGCAAACGTCTTGCCCGAGTGCCTGAAGGCAGACTAGACAGACTAGATATAGTGGGGAGGGCCAAGTTGGTCCTCCCCGTTTTTGTTACGCCTTCTTGATCACGTACACCAACCCTATGTCGCACCTGCGGCGCACAATCGACGCAAAGAGCCACGATGCTGGCAGCGTCATAAGCAGAGGCATGGTCTGCCAAGGAATAAACCAATCGACCGCGTGGATTGCAAAGATGGCAAGACTGGCCTGTCCGCAGAACACGAGCGCTCGCTCAAAGGACCCCAAAACCGGCACGTCTTTCAACTTCTCCAACGCCATCGAAACCCAGCACACGCAGTAGCTACCGGCAAGAGCGGCAACTGTCGCAACCAAAAACCCATCCACGCGGCGGCTCGAAAGCTCACCCCACTCAGCGCGGCAAGGACAAGCCAAGCAACACCGGCTCCAATAAACAGCAGAGGCTCGCTCACGCTCGGCTCCAGCCCCCTTAGGCGCGCCGTATAACCAATCCACATCAGCAGCACAACAGCAGCTCACGCCACGGCTTCGGTCTAAACGTATACCCGGCAAGAATAAAGAACACCGGCATGTGAAAAAGCCCAGACCACCAAGCGGTCTGGGCTTAATAAACGATGGTGCTCCATGGCGGATTCGAACCGTCGACCTTGGGATTAGAAGTCCCCTGCTCTATCCAACTGAGCTAATGGAGCAAATAACCGCACGCCCAAGCAAGCGCAAGCCTGTCAGGCGCAAGTAATTATAACCTAGTTGAACTGCTCGCGGTACGCCTTGCAGACCTCATCGACCGGGCCGTCCATGCGAAGGTCACCCTTCTCAATCCAAACGGCACGCTGGCAGATGCGCTCAACCTGCTCCATAGAGTGCGAAACGAACAGAACCGTCACGTCGCCGCTCTGGATAAAGTGCTGGATACGGTCCTCGCACTTCTGCTGGAAGAACACATCACCGACGGACAACGTCTCGTCAACGATCAGAATATCGGGCTCGGTAATCGTCGCGATTGCAAAGGCGATACGCGCCACCATGCCCGAGGAGAAGTTCTTAAGCGGCATATCGACAAAGTTCTGCAGCTCAGCGAATTCGATAATGCCGTCAAAGTTGGCATCGATGAACTCCTTGGTATAGCCGAGCAGGGCGCCGTTCAGATAGATGTTCTCGCGGGCGGTCAGCTCGGGGTCAAAGCCGGCGCCAAGCTCAATCAGCGGCGCGATGTTACCGTGCACCTTAACGCTGCCCTCGCTAGGCTCAAGAACGCCAGCGATAATCTTGAGCATCGTAGACTTGCCGGAGCCATTGGTGCCGACCAGACCCACAACCTCGCCGCGATGAATATCAAACGAGATGTGCTTAAGCGCCCTAAACTCCTCAAAGAACAGCTCGTGCTTGGCAAGCTTAATGAAGTACTCCTTGAGGTTGGTCAGCGACTCGGACGCCATGTTAAAGATCATGGTGACGTCGTCGACCTCGACAGCCAGAGGCTGCTCGCTGTAATCAACAACAGATTCAGTCATCACAGCACTCCTTAGATGTAGAGGATGAACTTGCGCTCGGACTTATGGAACACGGTATAGCCAATAATAAGCGCAAGAACCGCCCAGGCAACGCACATACCAAACGTCATAAGCGAGGGCGTAGTCTGGAACAGGAAGATATCGCGCATAAACTGCAGGTAGTTGAACATGGGGTTCGCATACATCAAGATACGCACGAGATGCGGCATTTGCGCAATATAGTCAGTCGTCCAGAAGATGGGCGTAATGTAAGTCCACGCCGTAATGACGACGCTCCACAGATGCATAACGTCGCGGAAGAAGACCGTAAGGGCAGAGAGCATCATGCCCAGGCCCATGCAGAAGCACATAAGCAGCAGCAGGCAAACCGGCAGCAGAATAAGGTGCCAAGAAGGCATAACGCGGAACCACAGCATGACGATGGCGACGGCGACCAGCGAGAAGGCAAAGTTGACCAGCGAGAAGAGCACCTTCTGCACCGGGAAAACCCAGCGGTGCACCTTAACCTTCTTGAGCAGAGGGGCAGCGCCCACGATCGACGTCAGGGCCTGGTTAGTAGACTCAGACATGACGGCAAAGGTAATGTTACCCACGATCAAGTACAGCGGGTACATCTCGGGCGTCATTGAGCCATTGCGGCCCTGGCCAAAAATCGTCGAGAACACGATGGCCATGACGATCATCATCAGCAGCGGGTTGAGCACCGACCATGCGACGCCCAGAACGCTACGGCGATACTTGATCTTAAAATCCTTGGTAACCAGCTGACGAAGGATAAACGCGTCCTTCTCAAATTCGTTCTTAGCAAACGTCGCAGGCAGACTGCGAGTTTCTTGTTGCTTTGTCTGATCCGACACGGATGCAACTCCTTTACTCGTAATCGTTGACAAACGAACAGTATAGACCCGACGGCCATGCAAACGATTCGCGCAACAAAACTGGAGAACTAACCCACATCTTAGGATGCCAGGCCCAAACGGCTATACTTTCTAGGATTGAATGTATAAGGAGCATTAAGTGAATTCTGAATCCATCGCCGTCATCATCCCTTGCTACAACGAAGCGCTCACGATCGGCAAAGTCATCGATGACTTTCACCGCGAGCTTCCGCAGGCGACGGTCTATGTCTATGACAACAACTCGTCGGACGATACCTCACGCATTGCCACCGAGCACGGCGCCACAGTCCGCTTTGAGCCCCGTCAGGGAAAGGGCAACGTGTGCCGCCAGATGTTTCGCGATATCGACGCCGATTGCTACCTGATGGTCGACGGAGACGACACCTACCCCGCCGAGGCGGCCAAGGCCCTCTGCGAGCCCATCCTTAACGGCACGGCCGACATGACCGTAGGCGATCGCCTTTCCAACGGCACCTACGCCGAGGAGAACAAGCGTGCCTTCCACGGCTTTGGCAACAATCTGGTCCGTGCCATGATCAAGTGGATCTATGGCTACAGCTTCGATGATGTCATGACCGGCTACCGTGCCATGAGCCGCCCGTTCGTTAAAACCTTCCCTGTGCTTTCCGAGGGCTTCCAGATCGAAACCGAGCTCTCGATCCACGCCGTCGACCACCGCTGGCGCATCAAGGATGTGCCCATCGAGTACCGCGACCGTCCGGAAGGTTCCGAGTCCAAGCTCAATACCGTAAGCGACGGCATTAAAGTCGTTGCGATGATTGGCACGCTGTTCAAGGACTACCGCCCGCTGAAGTTCTTCAGCCTCGTTGCGCTTCTGTTCGCGGTATTCGGCCTCGCCCTGGGCATGCCCATCGTTGTCGAATATTTCCAGACCGGCCTCGTCCCGCGCTTCCCCACCGCTATGCTCGCCGCCTCGTTTATGTTCCTGTGCGGCCTGAGCCTTGCGACCGGCTTCATCCTAGATTCTGTAGCAAAGGTCGAAAAAAAGCAGTGGGAGGTCAACGTGTACAGCAAATACGCCTACGACGACCAGCCCGGCCACCCTACTTCCATGCCAAGCGAGAGGTAGATCTTCCGCAAAATACTATTGGCACCACTGCGCAGATAGCCACCAACAAGAAAAGCCGCCGTTAAAGAACGGCGGCTTTTACTCTCGAAAAGTTAATAGCGGCTAGAGCGTCTTGATGTACTCCCCCAGCTCTTCCTCCCAGTCGGGCATGTGGAAGCCGGCAGCCTCGAGCTTGGACAGGTCGAGCGCGGAGTGGACCGGGCGCGGGGCGACGGGGCCCTCGGCGCTCGCGTAGTAGTCGGCGGTCGATACCGGCACGACCCTGTCCCCGTTGCCGTTGGCGGCCTCGAAGACGGCGCGGGCGATATCGGCCCAGGACTTGACGGTGCCGGAGCCGGTGCAGTCGTAGGTGCCGTAGGGGGCGTGCGTCCCCAGCACGTGGAAGATGGCCTCGGCCATGTCGCGCGTGAAGGTCAGGCGGCCCAGCTGGTCGTCAACGACCGTGACCTGCTCGAGCCCGTCCTCGAGGTCGGCGACGCGGTCGGACAGGCCCTTCATCGTCTTGACGAAGTTGCGGCCCTCGCCGATGACCCAGCTGGAGCGCATGATGTAGTGGCGCGGGCACCCGGCCACGGCGATGTCGCCGGCGGCCTTGGTCTGGCCGTAGACGGACAGCGGGCTGAGGGGCTCGTCCTCGTCATGCACCTCGGCGGTGCCGTCGAAGACGTAGTCGCTGGACACGTGGACGAGGGTGATCCCGTGATCAGAGCATGTGCGGGCGAGGAGGGCGGGGCCGGTCGCGTTGGCCTTCCAGGCGGTCGCGCGGCCCTCGGCGGTCTCCGCCCTATCCACGGCGGTGTAGGCGCCGCAGTTGATCACGGTGCCGTAGAGCGACCAGTCGTACTGTGTGTAGGCGTCCGGGTCTGACATATCGAAGGTGTCGATGTCGCAGAAGTCGAAGTCCTTGGCGAC
>NZ_QRKJ01000017.1:0-45062 GCF_003471905.1 Collinsella sp. AM16-21 | reverse complement strand
AGGAAGCGGCTCAGGGCGATATACGCCGTGATGCGCGACCGGGTGCCCTACCGGGAGTAGCCCCGACGGTTGACAAAACTATAGGAACACCCAACGACTAAGTTAGGCGATGTGGAGGGGGTTGGCGGCGTCGACGGCATCGGGGGCATCGGATAGGCCGTCGGGGGCAGCGTCTGTCGGGTCCTCGTCGGGGGTCTCGATCTGCTTGATCATGACCTCCTGGCCCTGCAGCAGATAGGTCTCGCCGCTACCGCAATGGGGGCAGGTCTTGCCGTGCTCGACCGTCGCGTAGTCGCAGCCGCACGCCTCGCAATGCGTCACGGCCTCGACAGGCTCCACAATAAGCTCCGCGCCCTGCGTGATAGGCTTTTTATCTGCCGCCCAGCGCCAAGCATCAAGCAGCAGATCGGGAACGACGCCCGAGACCTCGCCCAGGAGCAGCGTCACGCTCGAAACGCGACTCACGCCATTGGCGCGCGCCACGTTCTCAACATCGCGAATAATGTGATAAACGATTCCCAATTCATGCAAGGTAGAAACCTTTCAACAACGGTTGATGCGATGCAAACTCAAAGCAAGGGGACGGCGAAATCTAGTCTGCGCCGTCCCCTTACCCGCCATGGTTACCTATTTACGACCGAACTTGATTTTGATTGCACGCTTTAAAGCATACTTGCCAAGGCTCGGGAGCTTTTGCTCGTATTTGACCATCGTGGAGCACTCGGGGCGATCGCGATCCAGATGGATGGCATCGAACGCGCACTTGGTGGTGCACAGGCCGCAGCCGATGCACTTGTTGGGGTCGACGATTGAGGCACCGCAGCCAAGGCAACGGGCGGTCTCGGCGCGCACCTGCTCTTCGGTAAAGGTCTCGACGTACTCGCTGAAGGGCGCGGCCTTCTCGCGCTCGTGGTCCACGTGGGCAACCTCACGGCTCGCGTTGTCATAGCTCTCGATCACGACATCGTCGCGGTCGAGCGCGGCGTAGCGGCGCTGGTTGCGGCCGATGGTGAGCGTGGAGCCCGGCTGCACAAAGCGGTGGATGGACACCGCAGCCTCGTGACCGGCGGCGATAGCGTCGATGGCGAAGCTGGGACCGGTGTAGACGTCACCACCCACAAAGATGTCGGGTTCGGCGGTCTGGTAGGTCTGGGGATCGGCAAGGGCACCCTGACCACGGCCAAGCTCCACCTTGGAGCCAGCCAGCAGGTCGCCCCACACGATGGACTGGCCGATGGACATGACGACACGGTCAGCATCGACACGGCGTAGATCGTTCTCGTCGTACTCGGGCGCAAAACGGCCTTCGTCGTCAAAGACACGCGTGCAGCGCTTGAAGGTGATACCGCACACACGACCGGCCTCGTCCAGGTGGACCTCCTTGGGACCCCAACCGCAGCTGATGTGCGCGCCGTCCTCGATGGCCTCGCGACGCTCTTCCTCGCTGGCGGGCATCTGTGCCTCGCTCTCCAGGCAGAACATCTCAACGTGCTCGGAACCCAGACGGCAGGCGTTGCGGGCAACGTCGATGGCCACGTTGCCGCCGCCCACCACGATGGTGCGGCCGGGCAGCGCGTCAATCTTGCCGCTGTTGACCTCGCGCAAAAAGTCGACGGCCACGGTCACACCCTCGGCGTCCTCGCCCGGAATGTCGGCAAGGCGGCCGCCCTGGCAGCCAATAGCCACGTAGAAGGCCTTAAAACCCTGCGTGCGCAGCTCATCGAGCGTCACGTCACGGCCGACTTCCACGCCATAGCGGAACTCGGCACCCATCAGGCGAATGATCTCGACCTCGGCCTCGATAACATCCTTCTGCAGCTTAAAGCTGGGAATGCCGTAGGTGAGCATGCCACCCGGGCGCTCGTTTTTCTCGAACACGACGGGCTTGTAGCCCTTCTCGGCAAGATAGAAAGCGCAGGACAGACCGGCCGGGCCGGCACCGATGATGGCAATCTTCTGGTCGAAGCCGCCAGCGCGCGTCGGCGTCACCACGGGCGGGACGTAGCGGGTCGCAGCGTCCAGATCGCGCTGGGCGATAAACTTCTTGACTTCGTCGATAGCCACGGCGGCGTCCACACGACCGCGGGTGCAGGCATCCTCACAGCGGCGGTTGCACACACGGCCGCAGATAGCGGGCAGCGGGTTCTCGCGCTTGATGAGTGCCAGTGCCTCGTCATAGCGGCCCTGCGCCGCGAGCTTCAGATAGCCCTGAACGGCAACGTGCGCGGGGCAGGCCGTCTTGCAGGGCGCCGTGCCGGACTCATGCGTCTCGATGCGGTTGTCGTTGCGGTAGTTGGGCGACCACTTGGTGTGGTCCCACTTGGTGGCATCGGGCAGCTCCTGGCGCGGATACTCGGGCACCTTGCCGCCGGCCTTTTTGCTGCAGAGCTTCTGGCCGAGCTTGGCGGCACCGGCCGGGCACACCTCAACGCAGCGACCGCAGGCTACGCACTTGTCCTTCTCGACCTTGGCGACATAGGCCGAGCGCGACAGGTTGGGCGTGTTGAACAGCTGCGAGGTGCGCAGGGCGTAGCACACGTTGACGTTGCAGTTACAGATGGCGAAGATCTTGTTCTCGCCGTCGATGTTGGTGATCTGGTGCACAAAGCCGTTGTCCTCGGCCTGGCGCAAGATGTCGTAGACCTCCTCGCGCGTCACATAGTGGCCGCGGTCGGTCTCGACCACATAGTCGGCCATATCGCCCACGGCAATGCACCAGTCGGCGGGGTCGTCGGCGCAGCCCTCGCCCATCACACGACGGCTCGCGCGGCAGCTGCAGGTGCTGGCGGCATACTTACCCTCGTATTTGTCGAGCCAATGCTCGATATGCTCGATCGGCACCGACGTGCTCGCGGCATCGATGGCCTTCTCAACCGGAATGACATGCATGCCGATGCCGGCACCACCGGGCGGCACCATCGGCGTGGCCTTGGACAGCGGTCCCTTGGACGCCTGCTCAAAGAACTTGGCATAGACCGGGTGCTCCTCGAGCTGGCTCACGCGCATGTTGAGGAACTCGGCGGAACCCGGCACCAGCATGGGCAGCACCCACTGCTTGGCGCGCTCGGGATTTTCCCAGTTGTACTCGAGCAGACCCGTGTAGCTCATGTCGTCGAGCATCTTCTCGATATCGGCCTCGGGCATGCCGGTGAGCTTGACCATCTCGGGCAGCGTATAGGGACGGCGCATCTTCATCTTGCAGAGCACTTCGGCCTGCTCGTCGGTTGCGGCCTCGGCAAACGACCAGTACTCGTAGCCCAGCAGCTCGTCGCGATGCAGCAGGCGGTTGGTGCAGTGCTCACACAGCTTGACAATGGCCTCGCGCGGATGCTCCGGCAGCGGCGGCACGAACTCCGCGCCGATATCGGGCTCGGTGTAGCTAATCCCCGGTCCGTTGAGAATCATGGTTGTCCCTTCTCTTGCCGCAGCCCGACGAGGCCGCAGCGCCCCTCTTTTTTTGCAGGCCGGGCATGCCCCCCATGCCGTTCACCCGCCATTGTTGACATTGTGTCAAAAACAGTATTGACGAACCGTCAACAATATTCAAGACTGTTAGGTGAACGGTCGGGCTCAAACGGACGAAAGGCGGCAAAACATGGGCAACAACACAGCAGATACCTCTGTGGCCGACGCCGTCCCCGCGCCCGACAGCGCGGCAAAGCGCTTGACGGGCGACGAACGCCGTCGCGAGATCCTCGATGCCGTGCGCACCGTAAGCTCCGAGCTGGGCGTGTCCCACTTATCGGTATCGGCCGTGACCAAGCGAGCCGGCTGCACGCGCTCGCTGTTCTACCACTACTTTGCCGATATGGACGCCGCCGTCACCGCCGTCATGGACGAGGCAATCGACGGTTTTATCTCCGAGCTCGAGCAGTGGAATGCCAGCCGCATCGTCGGTGATATCGAGGGCGCACTCGACACCGTCGCCCCGCTCTTTAAGCGCCTGGTCGCCAGCGGCCACGAGCTGCCGAGTACGCTCACCTCGAGCAGCGGCGCGCTCTACGGCGGCTTTTTGCACAACGTGGTCCAGCGCGTGGCACAGTATATCTGCGACACCACCGTGGTGGATTTTGTCGCCCATCACGAGCTGCGCATCGACCATGTCTACGAGACGTTCTACACCCTCATCATGGGACTGTTGATGTATATCCGCACGCACCCCGATGTGCCCGACGAGACGGTCAAGGAAATCATCGCCTCGACACTCCACATCGAGGGCTATACCGCCAAGTATCCGGAGCGCAAGCCCCAGAACTGACGACATTTGTCCAAACTGCCCGCGATCGGAAGAGGGGCCGCGGGCGTGTGAAAGGAGAGCAGCATGCTGTTCGATGTTTGGGGTAGCGATACCCTTATCCACTGGGCCGGCTGGGCCATGGTCTTTATTGGCCTGATCGTGCTCAACGAGGTCGGCCGCCGCACCAAGCTGGGCGCGGCCATCATCTTTGGCGTGGCTCCGCTGGCCATGACCATCTACTGCGTCGCCATCGCCATCGGCGTTTCGCAGGGCGCCGAGTGGGCGCTCACCAACCCCACCCATGTGTACCAGAACAGCTGGTTCCACTACGCCAAGGTCTACGCGGCGTTGGCCGGTTGCTGGGGCTTCATCGCCATTAAGTATCAGTGGGGCAAGATCGGCAAGGCACACTGGTTCCGCGCGTGGCCGTTTGTGATCGTCGCCATCAACATCATGATCGCCGTCGTGTCCGACTTTGAGAGCGCCTATCACTTCTTTGTCCTGGGCCAGTCCACTTGGGTCACCTCCGAAGGTGCTACGCAGCTTGCCGGCTGGAACAACGTGTTCAACGGCATCGCCGGTATCATCAACATCTTCTGCATGACCGGTTGGTGGAGCGTCTACGCCTCCGAGGACAAGACCGACATGCTGTGGCCCGACATGACCTGGGTCTACATCATCGCCTACGATATCTGGAACTTCTGCTACACCTACAACTGCCTGCCCACCCACTCCTGGTTCTGCGGCTTTGCGCTGCTGCTGGCGCCCACCGTCGCCGCCTTTATCTGGAACAAGGGCGGCTGGATCCAGAATCGCGCCTTTACGCTTGCCATTTGGTGCATGTTTGCCCAGGTGTTCCCCTACTTCCAGGAGGAGTCCATCTTTGTGACCCACTCCACGCTCGACCCCGGCGCCGCTACCGCGGTCTCGATCGCCGCACTGGTCGCCAACGTCGCCGCGATCATCTACATCGCCTACCGCGCCAAGAAGCTCGGCCGCAATCCCTACAAGCAGGATGTCTTTGAGGGCACCAGCGATTGGGAGAAGGCCACCGCCCGCCGCGCCAAGGTGGATTACGCGCACGCCGAGTAACATGTTGGTCGCTGTTGGCGCTTGGGCATAGGCCCGCCCGCCAGGATTTTCAATCCAATGTCTCGCAGAGCCCCCGGAAAGCGTTTCGCTCGCTTTTCGGGGGCTTTTGTCGTTGCGTCCCTATTCATCTATTCAAAAACATGCGCATATATAAAATCGGATTTCAAATCATGCGGCGGCTCTATGGGGTCCCGTTTTTGGGTACAGTGTTGTCCCGATATTGAGCTTGGGGGATATATGAAAGATGAGACGACAGGCCAAGAGGACGCGGCCCAAGATGCAGAAGCGTGTGCCGAGGCCCTGGAGAGCCTAGACCAGATCGCGCTGGCCGAGATTGCATTTGACGATTCGAGCATTGATGTGCAGGATGAGCCGGAAATCGAGGCGCAGCCCGATGATCAGGATGCAAAAGACGATGGCGCCGCGCCCACCGAAGACGAGGCGGGGCACGAGGAATCCGAATGTGAGGCCGACGACCAGACCGAATCCGATACGAGCGAGGAAACCATCTTGCTCGACAGCTTACCGACCGAGGATTCGCTGACCCGCGAGCTCCCCGGCCTAGGTTCTGCTCCTGTCGTGGACGAGACCATCGCCATGGGCGATATTCCCCTACCGTCCGTTCCTTCGGCACGCGAAGCCGAGGTTCGTCATCGCAAGATGTCGCCCAAGCGCCGCAACCTGATGGTTGCCGGCGTTGTGGCCGTCGCGCTCGTCGCCGGCGGCGCAGGCTACGCAGCCTGGAACGGATACCGGCAAGAGCAGGCTGCCATCACCGCCGCCAATGCCCACACGATGATGTCGGTGCAGATTGGCATACATGCCGCGGGACTCGACTGTTCCGCCGGCTCCAAGATTCCCGTACAAGTGAGTGGCCAGGATTCTGACGGATCCTCCGTGAGCGAAACACTCTATGTTGACGAGCACGGCCGTGGCATCAAACTGCTACCCGGTGACTACACGCTCTCCATCGCCGCCTCCCCCATCACGTCCGACGGTACCGTCTATACCGTGCCGACCACCAAGGCGCAGGTCACGATCAAGAGCGATGGGCAGGATTTGAGTGCCCAGGCCACCTTTAAGCTCAAGGTGCCTTCGGCCGACACGGTGACTGACGACCAGATCGATGCCGCCGCCAAGTATGCCGAAGAAGGCGGCGCGAGCTCTGCCGCCGCGGCAAAGATACTCCAGCAGGCGGCAATTACGCGCCGCGATGCCGCCGCCAACGCCGTAAGCGCAAGCGAGGCACAGTCCGCCCGTGATGCCGACGCCCGTCACAAGGCAACCGACCTCTACCAGCTCGATATCCCCGTCGAATGGTACGGCAAGGTCGAGACTTGGCAAAATGGCAGCACGCTGTGCATCTATCTTGCCGGCGACACGAACACGCCGATTGTGACGCTCGTCGCGGTGCGCGAGGGCGAGAGCTTTACGCCCGATGAGGGCGATACGGTTTTGGGTGCGGCCAACCTAGGCAACGGTTATACCGTCTACGCCAGCGGCCCCGTCTATCCGTACGTGGTGCCCCAGACCATCAACGGACGGACGCAGAATCCCGTGTCAACCTACCCCATGGACACGGCCATTGAGCTTGTCGAGCTTACGACCGGCAACCGCTACACCTATAGCCAGATCAAGAACGTACTGGTCGGCAAAGAGGGCAAAGCCGACGCCGCGACCAAACTCGAGACCGCCTACCTCGCCCAGATTCTGATGCCGAGCATCAAAGCCCAGGACTAGCGGACCATGACACCTGAGTCCTGGCCTCGCAAATCCATAGACGATTAGGAAAGGAGCCACTTCCATGCGGGCACAGCATGTACCACGCCGTGTTTGCATGGAATATCGGCCTGCTCATCCATGGTAACGATTGCCGACTCGCCAAGATCAAACTGGGCCATCGCGGCATCGAGCGCGGCAATTTCGCGCTCGCGCGTTTTCTCGCTTGTCATATCCACACTTACCTGAATCAGGCCGTAAGCCTGCATGAGCAGTGCATCCCCAGCCACAAAGTCCACCTCATGGCTCTTGCTCTTCTCTTTGATCAGCAGGCGGCAGACCGATCCGATCCTCACCGCGGGAGTCCTTCTTCTTAGCGCGTTGAACACTGCGGTCTCGAGCCTCTGGCCCTGGTCCAATGCCGATGCGGGAGAGAATGCTCCAAACATCGCGGGATCGACAGCGTAGACCTTAGACGCAGACCGCATGTTATTTGCCAGTGAACGCGTGAACTCCGGCACGGAGAACAGCAGGTAGGCATCCTCATAATACTCAAGTAAGTCGCTGAGCGAATTACGACTGACGGGTATCTGCCTGCTCTTGAACTCGTTGTACACTTTGTTCACCGACAGCTCTCGTCCCGAAGATGCCATACACCGCGTTAGGAACAGCGATGCCAGGCGAGGGTTCTTGACGTCGTAACGCTCAACGACGTCCATAGCGACCGTTCGCGAAGCATATTCCTGTAGCAGCTGAATCGCGTCTGCGGGCGTCTGCTCAAGCGTCGCGATGAATCCCCCTCGTTCAAGATATCCGATCAGATGATGTCGAAGCAGCGCTGCATCGCTTGGGGAAAAGGTCGCATCTGGCTCGAAAACGCTCCCCGTCTTATATCGAACGTATTCCGAAAAACTCAACGGAAAAAGCTCTCGTATAAGAGAACGACCCCTGAACTCGCTCTTAAGTTCTGAGGACAGCATCTTAGAAGAAGATCCCGTCACGTAAACGGTCGCCTTCTCCGTATCGACCACGCGTCGCAGAAACGCACCCCATTCGGGTATTTCCTGGATCTCGTCAAAGAAAAGGTAGGCGCCCTCGCCTCGAGCAGCAGGATATAGTGCATAGAATGTATCGAGCACGTCCGCCAGCAGCGATGGCTCATACGGGCGCAAGCGCTCGTCCTCAAAATTAAAGTAAAGCATCCGGTCAAGCTCGACGCCCCGGCCCCGAAGCCGCTGCATCTCCTGATACAGGCGATACGTCTTTCCACAACGGCGGGCCCCCACAACCACATTTACGATGTTGTCGCGCTTTGGCTCCTGTGGGTTTCCCAGATCAAGGTCTCGCTCAAAGACCTGTGGAACCCCCTGCTGTTCAAAGTCCTTTATTTTCTGGGCGATCAAGTCGTTGAATGCCATGATTCTCCAATCTTGCTCTCTAGCTAATCAAAATTATACCGATTCTTGATTAGCTAGAGAGCAAGATTACGTGCAACTTGATTAATAGAAAATCAAGTTTTGCTGTTACCGAGCATCAAGGTCCAAGACTAGCAGCCCGCGACACCCAAATTAGCTACTTAACGCCAGGGGTCAGCTTCGAACATTGGCTCGCGCTCGGGGCGGCGATCGCTGTAGGGATCGTAGCCGTCGTCGTCCTCGTTCTCGGCGCGGATGTAGGGATCGCGCGGCTTGGGTGCCGGCTTAGGCGCAGGCTTGGGTGCGGCATCGGTCGCCGGCGCGCTTGTCTTGATCTCGTCTTTCATCTGCATAGCTCCTTGCATCGCATCCGTTCAGCATCATCGATTGTCGCACGAAAAAGGGCGGCGGACCCCATTGGATCCGCCGCCCTTGGCGTTTAGAGACGGCTGGTAGATTTTAAGGCATGCCCAAAAGCCTACTCGGCGTCGGGGACCTCGTAAGTGGCCGCCGGCGTGTTGTCGCACACGACGGTAAAAGCACCGTCCTTGTCGACATCGACCGTCACCTGATCTCCCTCGCGCACCGTGCCGTCGATGATGGCGGCGGCGATGGCGTCCACGACCTCGCGCTGGACCAGGCGCTTGAGCGGACGGGCACCGAACACGGGGTCCAAGCCACCCACGGCGAGCATCTGCTTGGCCGCCGGGGTGATGGCAAGCGTCATGCGCTCCTTGGCCAGACGCGCGCGGACGTCGGCGAGCTGGATGTCGACGATCTTCTCGATCTGCGCCATGCCGAGCGGATGGAACACCACGATATCGTCGATACGGTTGAGGAACTCGGGGCGGAAGGTCTGAGCCATGGCGGCGTCGACCTGATGGCGCATCTCCTCCTCGTCCTTACCGGACAGATCGGCGATGGCCTTGGAGCCCACGTTAGACGTCATGATGATGATCGTGTTCTTGAAGGACACCTGGCGACCCTGGCCATCGGTCAGACGGCCGTCATCAAGCACCTGCAGCAGCACGTTAAAGACATCCGGATGAGCCTTCTCCATCTCGTCGAGCAAAATCACGGAGTACGGACGACGGCGCACGGCCTCGGTAAGCTGGCCGCCCTCGTCGTAACCCACGTATCCCGGAGGCGCACCGATCAGACGTTGGACGCTGAACTTCTCCATGTACTCGGACATGTCGATACGCACGAGCGCACGCTCGTCATCGAACAGGCACTCGGCAAGCGCCTTGGCGAGCTCGGTCTTGCCCACGCCGGTGGGGCCCAGGAAGAAGAAGCTGCCGATGGGCTTGTCCGGATCGGAGAGGCCCGCACGGCTGCGACGCACGGCCGCGGCGACAGCGGAGACCGCCTCGTCCTGGCCGATGACGCGCTTATGCAGCTCGCCCTCCAAGCCCTTCAGCTTGTCGAGCTCGCCCTGCATCATCTTGGAGACGGGCACGCCGGTCCAAGCGCTCACGACCTCAGCGATCTCATCGGAGGTCACCTGCTCGTTGAGGCCCTCGCCGTCCTGCTGCTTTTGCGCCTCGAGCGCAGCCTCGGAATCCTGAATCTGCTGCTGCAGGCCCGGAATCACGGAGTAGCGCAGCTCGGACGCACGGCCCAGGTCGCCGTTGCGCGTCGCACGCTCCTCTTCGCTCTTGGCCTCGTCGAGCTGTCCCTTGAGCTCCTGCACGTGGTCGATGGCGTTCTTCTGGTTGAGCCAGCCGGCCTTTTGCACGTTGAGCTTTTCTTGGACCTCGGCAATCTCTTGGCGCAGGGCCTCCAGACGCTCCTTGGAGGCGTCGTCGGTCTCCTTCATGAGCGCCTGCTCCTCGATCTGCAGCTGGGTGAGCTGACGCGTGGTGGCATCGATCTCGACCGGCATGCTGTCGAGCTCCATGCGCAGGCGGCTTGCCGCCTCATCAACCAGGTCGATGGCCTTATCGGGCAGGAAGCGGTCGGCGATGTAGCGATCGGAGAGGTCGGCGGCCGCCACGAGCGCGCTATCGGTGATATGCACGCCGTGGAAGATCTCGTACTTCTCCTTGAGGCCACGCAGGATCGAGATGGTGTCCTCGACGGTGGGCTCGGAGACCATCACGGTCTGGAAACGACGGGCGAGTGCCGCGTCCTTCTCGATGTACTTGCGATACTCGTCGAGCGTAGTCGCGCCGATTGCGTGCAAGTCGCCACGGGCAAGCGCCGGCTTCAGGATGTTGCCGGCGTCCATGGAGCCCTCGGTGGCACCCGCGCCCACGATGGTGTGGAGCTCATCGATGAACAGGATGACCTTGCCTTCGGACTTTTGGACTTCCTTGAGCACGGCCTTCAAGCGGTCCTCGAACTCGCCGCGGTACTTGGCGCCGGCGACCAGCGCGCTCATGTCGAGCTCGATGAGGTCGCGGTCGCGCAGGGTGCTCGGTACGTCGCCGGCCACGATTCGCTGAGCAATGCCCTCGACGATGGCCGTCTTGCCGACGCCCGGCTCGCCGATAAGCACGGGGTTGTTCTTGGTGCGGCGGGACAGAACCTGAATAGTACGACGGATCTCGTCGGTACGGCCGATGACCGGGTCGAGCTTGCCGGCGCGAGCCAGATCGCAGATGTTGCGACCGTACTGCTCCAACGCCTCAAACTGCGTCTTGTCCTCGGCAGACGTCACGCGGTCATCGCCGCGCAGTTCCTCGTAGACTTGCTCGATGCGCTCCTTGGTCACGCCGGCGCCACGCAGCACGCGACCCGCCTCACCCTTGTCCTCGGCAAGTGCCATCAGCAGATGCTCGGTCACCACAAAGCTGTCGCCCATCTTGGTGGCCTTTTTCTCGGCCTTCTCGATCACGCGAACGAGCTCGTTGGACAGGCCCATCTGCTGACCCTCGCCCGACACCTTGGGCGCATGGTCGATGGCATCTTGTGTGGAGCGTGCGAGCTGAGCCGGGTCGGCACCGATGCGCTCGATGATCACGGAGATATTGCGCTCGCCGGCACCGAGCAGGGCAGACAGCAGGTGGATCGGCTCCACCGCGCCGGCCTGTGCATCGGCAGCCGTGCTCATGGCGGTCTGCAGCGCCTCGCGCGACGTCATTGCTAGCTTATCGATTCTCATGGAATCACCTCTCTTGGGGCGGCCGCCCTACGGGGCGGCTTCACGTTGTTCGAGAAGTATTGTTGCCAGCTTTACGCGATCTTATACACAAATCTAAGTCTCTATATATAAGATTTTCTGAGTGAATTACGGATAGGGTACTGAGATGTCAGCCCGCCGCTGCCCAGGCGCGCTACCGTCTCGATCTGTAACATCTAGCAGCCATTTTTGATCCTAGATGTTACAGATCGAGACAGACCGAAAACCACCACAAAGAGGCACCTTTGTGGTGGTCGCGGTCTCTACTCCTTCGCCGAACCCGTACTTCCCGATTCGACGGTCCAGGGCATCTCATCCTCGAACAGCCATGTACGGGCAGACCCACTATCGCGTGCAGTCTGCGGGTCAGGCAAGCAGGTCTGTTTATAGGCATCTTGGATACACTGACCCATAAAATCGTTGAGCTCGGTCTGGTTGCCCTCCATGACATAGGCGACATCGCCGTCCATGATGTAGATGCCCGGACCCTCATTGCCCTCGTAGCCCGGATCGTACGAGACATCACATAACTTTGCGCCGTTTGCAGTGTCCAGCTCGATGGACGAGTGGCATCCGCCAACCATGTCGTTCGCTTTTGCCCGATAGGACGCATATCCGTACCAACGCTTAAATGTTTTGCCCTTGAGTAGCTCGGACGCCCTATCGATCAGGCTTGTATCCGTGGTATAGCGCATGGCCCCAAGCTGAATACGCGGATAATTGCTAATACCCAGCACAGCCGGCTGCTCATCAAAATCAACGGTAATGGTCTCGGGCTTGTCGTCGCCGGTCAGAAGTTCGACAGATTGAGTCACAGGCTTGACCACCGGCTCCGTCACCGCAGCAGGTAGAAATGCCATACCGACAGCGCCCGCGCCAACCACAGCGATCGCAAGCGCCAAGACAATCAATCCAATACGGGCAGAACGGCTCACGGCAAAACACCCCACAATGCAAACCTTCGCCACCTGCACTAATGATACCGCCAGCTAACACTATTACCAAAAGGAGCTGCGCGCTCCTCACCACCACAAAGGGGACAGGCACCTTTGTGGTGGTTTTAGACGCTAACGGTCGACCATCTCGCGCCATGAGATTAAACTTGAATTGTTCTCTGAACATATCCATTTCTGCCTATCCTCAACAGATCTTTGTCTCGAGGAGCGCATATGAAGCCGTCTCATTCCACCGGTCGCAACGTCATTACCATTTTCGCCATACCCATCGCGATGTTCTTCTTTATCGTCGTCACGCCCTTTTCCCTTGGTATCACCTCGCCCTTCGATTTATGCGGAATGGTCGACGCCGGCTCGCGTGCCACCTCGCTCTCCTTTATCTGTCGCGGCGTGTTTTACGAAGATGGAATTCCCACCGGAATTTGGCAGTCAAAGTTGCCACTGCTCGGTCAGATCGACGGATGCTCCCCCTATTTCTGCCTTGGACCTCAGGCGCTAAACTATCTAATCGACGACCAGCCACTCGACTCCATCACCCTCGCCTACGACTACGCACCAAACACCGATGAGCGCCACATGAACCAAGTCCTCGACAAGATGCTTGGACAGTGCGGGCTCACCGAGGAGGCCGGTCGAACCATCTATAGCAACCAGAAATTAAAGCGAACAGAACTCCGCCGTGTCGGAAAAATCAAAGGGCGAAACGGGGCCGCCTACTGGGATGCCTGGGCAACACGCGACAAGGGCGAATTCGGACACAGCACCTATATGGTCACTGTCTGCACCAAAGACGGAATTAAGGACAATGTTGACGATTTCGCGTCATCCAAACTCGGCATCCCCAAAACAACCAAACCCGCCAACCCGGATGAAATCCTGTAGGGACATTTATTGAACTGTCCCTCAACGAGCGCGGCAATATCGAGCTCGCCCCACCACCACAAAGGCGCCTGTCCCCTTTGTGGCGGTTTTCGACAAAAAGAAGCCGCCCCATTAAGAGAAGCGGCTTCAAGCAAGTCTTTTTTAGCGTCCCTCAAGACCCAACGAGAACGCAGAAATGTAGCCCGGGGCTTACCCTTTCCCGAACGCGACCCTCGCGAAGCGCGTGAGCGAGCGGGAAAGGGTAAGCCCCGGGCGGACAATTAAGTGCGTTACTCGGCAGCGGCCTTGAACTTGTTGTAGTTGATCAGGCAGCCGGCCTTAACGATGGCACGCTCCTCCGCTGTCATATCGGCAATATAGAGCTCGATCTGCTCGACCGCACCGTCGGCGCGCACCACATAAGCGGCGATGTCCTTTAGGTCACCATCGAGCGCGGCACGGATACCCGGCACGAAAACGTAGTCGCCCACCTCAAAGTTGGGCTCCGTCTCCATCTGGAAGGGCACCATGCCCCAGTTCATCACGTTGGAGCGATAGCGCTTGGTGGCGTACTCGTGAACGATGTTGGCCAGGCCGCCGATCACGCGCTGGCAGCTCGCGGCCTGCTCACGGGCAGAACCGTCACCGGGCTTCTTGGCATAGAGCATGGAGCCGTACTCGGTCGCCTTGGCATCGGCCGCGACACCCGCGCCGGCCAACGCCTCAAACACGCCGGCAAGCTCGGCATCGAGTGCCGCCAGGTCGCCTGCGGCCTCGCCGGCCACGCGGCGCTTCTCCACGGCGTCGACCTCCTTGGAGCGGCCCACGTAGGCCGGGTCGCGACGGCTCAGCGTAAACTCGGCCAGGCCCAGCGGGTTGGAGCGGAAGGAGCTCGTCTCGCCCGAGGGAATGAGCTCGTCGGTCGTAGTGACCGGGTCCATGATCTTGGAGCACACCTTGAGCAAGATGTCGTCGCCGAGCGGCTCCATCGCGGGCCACGGCTTGATGTTGGGGCCTTCGACCAGCTCGTCGGCAGGCTCCGCCTTGCCAAAGCCCCAGTACACGCGCTTTTTGTACGGCGCATCGTCAAAGGTGTACTCGCAGGCCTCATCCCAAGTCTCCTCGGGCAGGTCGGTCGCCGGCGTCAGGACGCCGCCGTTGGCAGCCGTCGCCGCAATGGAGCGGGCGTCCATCAGGGCCACGGCGCTCAGCTGGCCGTTGCCCGGCTTGGAACCCTCGCGGTTGGGGAAGTTGCGCGTGGTGTGGCGGATCGAAAGGCCGTTGTTGGCGGGCGTGTCGCCGGCACCGAAGCACGGGCCGCAGAACGCCGTGCGCACGATCGCGCCGGCCTCCATAAGGTCGTAGATATAGCCGCGGCGTGTAAGCTCGAGTGCCACGGGCTGGCTCGTGGGATAGACCGACAGCGAGAACTCGCCGCAGCCGGTGTTGGCGCCCTTGAGCACGCGGGCAGCCTGGACTACGGAGTCGTAGTTGCCGCCCGAGCAGCCGGCGATAACGCCCTGCTGCACGTGCAGCTTGCCGTCGACGATCTTGTCGAGCAGACTAAAGTGTGTCTTGCCCTCGCCGATCTTGGCGGCCTCGAGCTCAACCTCGTGCAGGATGTCCTCGAGGTTCTCGTTGAGCTCGTCGATCTCAAAGCCGTTGGAAGGATGGAACGGCAGCGCGATCATAGGCTTGATGCTCGACAGGTCGACCTCGACGCAGCCGTCGTAGTAGGCGACATCGGCGGGCTTGAGCTCGCGGTAGTCGTCGCCACGGCCGTGCATGGTCAAAAACGCGTGCGTGTCGTCGTCGGTTGCCCAGATGGAGGAAAGGCAGGTGGTCTCGGTGGTCATGACGTCGACGCCGTTGCGGTAGTCGGTCGTCATGCTCGCGATGCCGGGGCCCACGAACTCCATGACCTTGTTCTTGACATAGCCCTTGGCAAAGACGGCGCGGATAATGGCGAGCGCCACATCGTGCGGGCCGACGCCGGGGCGCGGGGCGCCCGTGAGGTAGATGGCCACGACGCCGGGATAGGCGACATCGTAGGTGTCGCGCAGCAGCTGCTTTGCCAACTCGCCGCCGCCCTCGCCCACGGCCATGGTACCCAGGGCACCATAGCGGGTGTGCGAGTCGGAACCTAGGATCATCTTGCCGCAGCCGGCGAAGTTCTCACGCATAAAGGAGTGGATGACGGCGATGTGCGGCGGAACGAAGATGCCGCCGTACTTCTTGGCAGCCGAGAGGCCAAAGACGTGGTCGTCCTCGTTGATGGTGCCGCCCACGGCGCACAGCGAGTTATGGCAGTTGGTGAGCACGTAAGGCAGCGGAAACTGCTCCATGCCCGAGGCGCGCGCCGTCTGGATGATGCCGACAAAGGTGATGTCGTGGCTCGCCATGGCATCGAAGCGAATCTTGAGCGCCTCGGGGTCGCCGGACGTATTGTGTGCCTGGAGGATCGAATACGCGATGGTTCCGCGTTTGGCATCCTCGGGCGCCTGCGTAATGCCACGCTCAGCAGCCTCGGCCACAGGCACAACCTCGCTACCGCCGCGCAGGTAGATGCCGTCCTCGTACAGCTTGACCATACTGTCTCCCACTCTGCCCAAAAGATTTGGGCGCATAGCATACATTCGTTCAATATCGTGCCATAGAACGGTTGCCAGCGGGTTACGAATCTGTACGTTCACTTTATCTCAGTAAAGCAAAGAACGAGTTGGGTGCCGGGGGCAGACTTAGACGCCGAAATGACGAGAGTGGATAATCTCCCACTTTGAGCCTGCAAACAGGCCAAAAACGGGAGATTATCCACTCTCATTCTGCGGGCACTCATTTAAGTCTGTCCCCAATGAGTGCCCGGCAGCGTCGGCGGAGCTATAGGTCGCTACCCGTACCTAGCAGCTTGCGCATGACTTGCTCGGGGTTGACCGAGCCGTCGCGCGGGGCCAGGGCGGTGATCTTCTTCTGCATCTTGTACTCGTGCAGCTCGTCCTCGAGCTGGCGCACGCGTGCGCGGAGTTTTTCGTTCTCGCGCTCGCGCTCCTCGGCACGCTCCTTCATATCGAGGATGCGCACCACGCCGGCAAGGTTGATGCCCTCGTCAGTCAGCTGGTTGATGAGCTCCAGGCGCTCGATATCGGCACGCGAATACAGACGCGTGTTGCCGCCCGAGCGCTGGGGGTTCACCAGGCCCTTGGACTCGTAGACGCGCAGAGTCTGCGGATGCATGCCGGTCAACTCGGCCGCCACGCTGATCATGTACAGCGGTTTATTCCTATTGTCCTCGGCCATGCTACCTGACCCCTTTCCGTCTCGTTATCGTCCATCATAAGCCCGCGGGCGCGGGTGTGCGCCACGACCGCCCTAGTACGTCGCCTTGTAACGATTGACCTTCTCGCGATAGTCGCGCGTGTCGGCCTCGCGCAGCTTGGTCATGGCATCGCGCTCATCGTCGGACAGGTTCGTGGGAACCTGCACCTTGATCTCGACGAGCAGCGCGCCCGTGCGGCCACGGTGCTTAACATCGGGCGCGCCCATCTCCTTAAAGCGGAACTTCTTGCCCGTCTGGGTACCCGCGGGCACTTTCAAACGGACCGTCGCACCGCCGGGCGTGGGCACGTCCACCGTGCAGCCGAGCGCCGCCTCGTAGACCGAGACCGGTACCTCCATGGTCACGTCGGCGCCTTTGCGCCTAAACAGCGGATGCTCCTCCACATGCGTGGTCACGACCAGGTCGCCGCGCTCGCCGCCGGCAACGCCATACTCGCCGCGACGTTTGTAACGCAGCTTGCCGCCGTCGACCGCGCCTGCAGGCACCGAGACCGTAATGGTCTGCTGCTCGCCTGTCGAGGGAATGCGGTAGGTGACCTTGTGCGTCACACCGCGAAACGCGTCCTCGGCCGTCACATCGACGGTCAGCGACAGGTCGCCGCCCTTGCGAGCGCGGCTGCGGCCAGCGCCGGCACCGGCAGCGCCCGCAGCCCCGGCAAAGCCCGAGCCCCAATCGCTGCCCCAGGCGCCGTTGCCGCTAAAGATGCTGTCGAAGATGTCGCCCCAGCCGCTGGCACCAGCGCCGGCACCGTAGCCGCCGCCATACGCGCCGCCCGCGCCCGGCATGCCGCCAAACATGAGCATCTGGTCGTACTCTTTGCGCTTCTTCTCGTCCGAAAGCGTCTCGTAGGCCTCGCTAATCTCCTTGAACTTGGCCTCGTCGCCTCCGGCATCGGGGTGATATTTTTGCGCGAGCTTGCGAAACGCGCTCTTGATCTCTTTGTCGGAGGCGCTCTTGGATACGCCCAGGATGTCATAGAAGGTTTTGCCTGCAGCCATCGTAGCTCCTCTCCTGTTTCATCCGCCGCCCAGCGGGCGGCGGCTCATGCTTTCATATGGCACTAGGCCAGAAAGGGCCCCGGGTGTTGCCCCGGGGCCCTTCTCAATTACTCCTCGGTGCTCTCGGCCGTATCGGCCGTAGCATCCTCGGGCGCCGCTTCGGGCTCCGGTGCGGGGCGCTTCTCGCCACCGTAGGTCACCGTCACCATCGCGGAACGCAGGATGCGATCCGCCATGCGGTAGCCCTTCTGGTACACGTCGTTGACAGTCTCGTCGTACTGCGATGCGTCCTCGACACGCCCCACGGCCTGGTGCTCGAGCGGATCGAACGCCTCGCCCTTGGGGTCGATGGGCTCAACGCCCTCGTGCGCAAACACATCGAGCAGCTTGGCATGCACCGCATCGACGCCATCGACGAACTGCTTAAAGTCGTCGGAAAGCTCCTGGCTACGGGCATGGTCGATCGCGCGCTCGATATCGTCAATCACCGGCAACAGCGCGGTAACAAGCTTCTCGGTCGCGCGCTCGCGCTCGGCGATACGCTCATTGGCGGTGCGGCGACGGAAGTTCTCCCAGTCGGCCTGCAGACGGGCGGTACGCTCGGTGGCGTCCTTTGCCTTGTCCTCGGCGGCCTTCTGAGCCTCTGCCGCAGCATCGAGCTCATTGCGCACGTCGGCAAGCTCTTTCTGAGCCTGCTCGAACTTGAGCTTAAAGTCGTTGTCGGCGGCTTCCTCACCGGCGCGGATAGCGGCTTCCACCATCTCGTCCTCGGTCATCGTCGCCTCCTTGTTGGAATCCTCTACCTGGTTCTCGGCAGCCTCGGCGGCCGGGGCCTCGTTGGCCACGGTATCGTCAACGGCCTCTACGGGAATCTTCACGTCCTTCTCCTCAGAGTCAACGGGGGCGGCGCCAGCGGCGGCCGCCTCCGTGCGAGCTTTACGGGCGGACATGATTATTTGTCCTCGTCGTCCACAACCTCGTAGTCGGCGTCGACAACGTCATCGTCGGCAGGCTGGGCGCCAGCGGCACCGTCGGTCTGCTGCTGAGCGTCGGCGTAGACAACCTGGGCCAGCTCGTAGGCCACGGACTGCAGGGACTCGCCGGCGGCCTTGATAGCCTCGACGTCAGAACCCTCGAGCGCCTTCTTGGCGTCGGCGATAGCGGCCTCGGCCTTGGACTTCACGTCGGCGGAAACCTTGTCGCCCAGCTCGTTGAGGGTCTGCTCGGTGGAGTAGCACAGGCTATCGGTCTGGTTACGGACCTCGACCTCTTCCTTCTGCTTCTTGTCCTCCTCGGCATGAGCCTCGGCGTCCTTGACCATACGATCGACTTCGTCGTCGGACAGGGCGGTGGAGCCGGAGATGGTGATCTGCTGCTCCTTGCCGGTGCCCTTGTCCTTAGCGGAGACCTTGACGATGCCGTTGGCGTCGATGTCGAAGGTGACCTCGATCTGCGGCACGCCGCGACGGGCAGCCGGGATACCGGTCAGCTGGAACTTACCGAGCGACTTGTTGTCGCGGGCAAGCTCGCGCTCGCCCTGGAGCACGTTGATCTCGACGCTGGTCTGGTTGTCGGCAGCGGTGGAGTAGACCTCGGTCTTGGAGGTCGGGATCGTGGTGTTGCGGTCGATCATCTTGGTCATGATGCCGCCCATGGTCTCGACACCCAGCGACAGCGGGGTAACGTCGAGCAGCAGGATGCCCTCGACGTCGCCGGTGAGCACGCCGCCCTGGACGGCAGCGCCGTCGGCAACGACCTCGTCGGGGTTCACGGACATGTTGGGCTGCTTGCCGGTCATGGTCTTGACGAGCTCCTGGACGGCGGGCATACGAGTGGAGCCGCCGACGAGGATGACCTCGGTCAGATCGGAGAGCTTGAGCTTAGCATCGCGCAGGGCGTTGGTGACAGGCTGCTTGCAGCGCTCGAGCAGGTCACGGGTGATCTTCTCGAACTCGGCGCGGGTCAGCGTGTAGTTGAGGTGCAGCGGGCCAGACTGGTTCATGGTGATGAACGGCAGGTTGATGGTGGACTGCTGGGCTGCGGAGAGCTCCTTCTTGGCGTTCTCGGCGGCCTCCTTCAGACGCTGCAGGGCCATGGGGTCCTGACGCAGGTCGACACCGTTCTCCTGCTGGAACTTATCGGCCATCCAATCGATGACGCGCTGATCCCAGTCGTCGCCGCCCAGGTGGTTGTCGCCCGAGGTGGACAGAACCTCAAACACGCCGTCGGCGAGGTCGAGGATGGAGACGTCGAAGGTACCGCCGCCCAGGTCGAAGACCAGGATGCGCTGGTCGGTGCCCTGCTTGTCCAGGCCATAGGCAAGAGCAGCAGCAGTCGGCTCGTTGACGATACGCTTGACGTTGAGGCCGGCGATCTTACCGGCGTCCTTGGTGGCCTGACGCTGGGCGTCGTTGAAGTAGGCCGGGACGGTGATGACGGCGTCGGTGACGGTCTCGCCCAGATACTTCTCGGCGTCAGCCTTCATCTTGGCGAGCGTCATGGCGCTCACCTGCTCGGCGGTGTAGTCCTTGCCCTCGATATCGACGACGGCACGGCCACCCTGGCCCTCCTTGACCTCATACGGCACGGTCTTGATCTCGGAGGTGCACTCGGAGTACTTGCGGCCCATGAAGCGCTTGATGGAGAACACGGTGTTCTTGGGGTTGGTGACGGCCTGGTTCTTAGCGGCCTTACCCACAACGCGGTCGCCGTCGGCGCGGAAGCCCACGACGGACGGGGTGGTGCGGTCGCCCTCGGCGTTCACGATAATGGTCGGAGAACCGCCCTCGAGAACGGCCATTGCGGAGTTAGTAGTACCAAGGTCGATACCAAGAATCTTACTCATTAGAAATTCCCTCTCTCTTTTGCGTTCGCGCCGCCTCGACGATCTGTCGCGCGGCGCTTCGGCTTGTCTTTCAGGATGTAGTGTATCCCCTTATGGGCCGGAATATACAAAATCTAAGTCAATTCATATAAGATTTCTTATTGTTGAGAGTTTAGGTTCTTAAATGCGCAGGTAGATGCGCTGAATGAGTTCTCGGCAAATCTATTGAGATCTATGTAGAGATGGCTGAGGTTTGCGTCCGGGGGTGCCTGGGGGCCGTCTTGCGGCAAGCGCATCCCGGTTTGAGCGTAGATTCCGGGTCGCAGTTTCCGTCTGAAGGCTCAACCGGAAACCGTATCCCGTTTTGAGAGCTGATACCGGGTCGCAGTTTCCGCTAGCGGGCCCAACCGGAAACTGCGACCCGGTTTTCGGCCAAATAACGGGATGCCCTTTCCGCAGGCGCGCTCAATAGGTCAATATTACAAGTCACCTATAGCTAACATTTGCGCAGCTCAACGGCCCCACCTGCGCGTTTTTTAGTAAACCTTGGCATACTCGGCGAACGGTATGAAGATGCCGGCCAGAGGGTATTGCAAACGGTCGCTCCCGTGGTATGTTTTTGCCCGAATCAAACCGGCGCGCATCGCCTGTAGCGTCGGTCAACAGAGAGGAAACTACCATGGCTCATCCCGTAATTGATGCCGACGAGTGCATCGCTTGTGGCGTTTGCGTCGACTCCTGCCCCGCTGGCGTTCTGGAGCTCCAGGACGTCGCTACCGTCGCCGACGAGGACTCCTGCGTCGCCTGTGGCGCTTGCCAGGACGCTTGCCCCGCTGGCGCGATCACCGAGATCGTCGAGGAGTAACAACTCCCCCACTTGCACACTCAAAAGTACACCGTGCACAAAAAGGAGGCTTCCGCATCGCCGCGGAGGCCTCCTTTTTTGTGCGGATAATTAATTTGGCACCGTCACAGGTTGAGCTCACGTCAGCGAAAACGCCCCTAAGCGAGCAAGGTGACGTGAAAGAGGAGGGAAGCGTACTTTTGTACGCGACCGACGATTGAACGTCAGATTGCCGCTTAGGGGCGTTTGCAGCGTCGGCTACGATAGATCGTCCTCGTAGGGCATGAGGTCTGCCAAGTAACCCTTCTCCTTGAGCATGGCCTCGATCTCGTCGAGGGTTTGCTCGTCCTCCGCCGCGATGCGATGGAAGTGATAGCCGCTCGTCACCGTTAGTAGCGGAAAGCTCTTGCCGCTCTCGATATCGTGCAGGTAGCGCTCAACATCGCGACGATTGCGGATGTCCAGGTCGGCCGTGATCTTACCGTACACGCGGTGATTGACGATCACGTTGAGCACGGCGCCTCCGGCGTCGACGATACTCGTAAGCTCATCGCCTGTCTGCTCCACGCCGTGGCGAACCTTGACCAAGCGCGTGGGCACGGCGGGGCTACTCGCGGCTTCCTGCAGCACGTAACCGCGGTTGGTTGCCACGACATCGTGCCCATCGGCACGCAACAGGGCAATATCCTGAACCACGACCTGACGGCTCACGCCAACCTCGCGGGCAAGTGCGCTGCCCGAAACGGGCTCCTTGGCTCCTTCGAGCACGCCCATGATGGCACGGCGACGCTCGCGGGCGTTCATTATTTACCGTCCAGCAGACGCAGGTGCTTAAGCGAGAGGTCGAGGATCGGCGCAGAGTGCGTCAGGGCGCCCGAGCTAATAAAGTCAACGCCCAGGTCGGCCAGGGCGCGAATGTTGTCGGCGTCCACATTGCCCGAACACTCGGTCTTGGCGCGACCGGCGATAAGCTCGATGGCGGCGGCCATGTCGTCATGGGTCATGTTGTCGAACATGATAATGTCGGCACCGGCCTCCACGGCTTCGCGTACCATGCCCAGGTTCTCGCACTCAATCTCGACCGTCGTGGTAAACGACGCATGGGCGCGCGCCATCTCGATCGCGCGCGTCACGCCACCGGCTGCATCGATGTGGTTGTCCTTGAGCATGACGGCCGTCGACAGGTTATAGCGGTGGTTGCTGCCACCGCCGATCTCGACTGCTGCCTTCTCGAAGACGCGCATGCCCGGCGTGGTCTTGCGCGTGTCGACAAGCACGGTCTTGGTGCCCTCGAGCGCGGCCGCCATCCGATGCGTGTAAGTAGCGATGCCGCTCATGCGCTGCAGGTAGTTGAGCGCCACGCGCTCGCCCGAAAGCAATACGCGCGCGTCGCCGCGCACCTGGCCCACGTGGTCGCCGGCGTGCACCTCGTCGCCGTCCGCGACATCAAACAGCACCGAGCTCTGCGGATCCAGCAGCTCAAAAGTGCGAGCGAACACATCCAAGCCGGCGATGATGCCATCGGCCTTGGCGATGAGCTCAACGGTAGCGGGGCGCGCCGTAGGGCACACGCTCGCCGTACTCACGTCCTCAAACGTGATGTCCTCGCGCAGAGCCTGCAAAATCAGATCATCGACGACGAGCTTCATGGTAATGGGATTCATGGTCTACTCCTCCACGGCCTGCGTGCCGGCGGCACGGGCCAAATCATCGATTGCAAGGGTCTCGGCGCTCAGGGCGCGGTGACGTCCGTCAAGCGCGGGCTCACCGGCCTGCTCCACGGTCAGCGACTCGCCGGTGCGCATACGCCAAGCAGCGCGGCGGCCCCAAACTAGGGACTCGAGCAGGCTGTTAGAAGCCAGGCGGTTCTTGCCGTGCACGCCATTGCAGGCCGTCTCGCCGGCGGCGTAGAGCTCGGGCATCGAGGTGCGGCCGTCCTTGTCGACCCATACGCCGCCCATAAAATAGTGCTGCGTGGGTGTGACAGGGATGGGCTCGTCCAGGATGTCGCGTCCGTCCTCCAGGCAGCGCGCACGGATATTGGCAAAATGCCCGGTCACCACGTCGCGCTCGACGGGGGCAAAGCTCAGCCACTCGTGCTCGGTGCCGTCCTGCTTCATCTGCTCGCGAATAGCGGCGGCGACCACGTCGCGCGGCTGCAGTTCGTCGGTAAAGCGCTCGCCGGCGGCATTGAGCAGAATCGCGCCTTCGCCGCGGCAGCTCTCGCTAATCAGGAAGGTGCGGCCCGGCTGCGGAGAGAACAGTCCCGTGGGATGGATCTGCACGTAGTCCAGGTGCTCCATCGTGATGCCGTGCTCCTGCGCGATGTAGCAAGCGTCACCGGTGAGCTGCGGGTAGTTGGTGGAGTGATCGTACACGCCGCCGATGCCGCCCGTTGCCCACAGCGTATGGCAGGCATGAATCTTAAACGGCTTACCGGCATGCACGTCCTCAGCGGCATTTGCCAGCTCGTCTGCGGGGCGAGCTGAATCGTCCTCGTCCACGGCTACGGCGACGACGCCGGTGCACACCGTGGCGCCGTCACGCTCGGCCGTTAGGATGTCGGTCATGGCCACGCGCTCCAAAATCTGCACGTTGCCCAGCTTGCGAACGGCCTGGAGCAGCTTGGTCGTGATCTCCTTGCCCGTAATGTCGGCATGGAAGGCAATGCGCGGGCGGCTGTGCGCGCCCTCGCGAGTAAAGTCGAGGCTGCCGTCGGCCTTGCGCTCAAAGTCCACGCCCATGGCCAACAGGTCGTTGATGACCGAACGGCTCGAGCGGATCATGATGTCGACGCTCTCGCGGCGGTTCTCGTAATGGCCGGCGTGCATGGTGTCCTCAAAGAAGGCATCGTAGTCAGAGCCTTCGGGCAGCACGCAGATACCGCCCTGCGCGAGCATCGAATCGCACTCGTCGACGGCGCCCTTGGAGAGCATGATTACGCGCGTGCTCGTCGGCAGATTGAGAGCCGCATACAGGCCCGCCACGCCGCAACCGGCAATGACGACGTCGCACTCCATGTCGGAGTATTGTTTGGTTTCCACAGGAATCCTCTCCCTTGTAATGTGGCATAAGGGATGGCCCCTCATGTCACATTGGCTTAGCGCGCCGCGTACTCGAGCATGCGGTCGAGCGTGAGCTTGGCCTGATCGGCGACCTCGTCCGACACGCCAATCTGCACCTCGCCCTCGCCCGTCTCCAGGCAGCGCACGAGCTTTTCGAGCGTGATGAGGTCCATGTTGACGCAGGTGGGCTGCACCGCGGGGAAGTAGAACTTCTTGCCGGTGCCCTGGCAGCGGCGCTCGAGCTCATAGAGCACGCCGCGGACCGTCACGATAATGAACTCGCTCGCGTCGGACTCCTCGGCATACTTGATGATGCCGGCGGTGGAGCCGATGTAGTCGGCCTCGGCCAGCACGTCGGCCTTGCACTCGGGGTGCGCCAGCACGAGCGCGTCGGGGTGGGCCTCCTGCGCATCGACGATCTGCTCGACGGTAATGATGTGGTGGCGCGGGCAGTAGCCGTTGTTGAGGATGACGTGCTTTTGCGGCACCTGCTCGGCCACAAAGCGGCCCAGGTTCTGGTCGGGAATGAACAAGATGTGCTGCTGTGGCAGCTCGGAGACGATCTTGACGGCGTTAGAACTGGTAACGCACACGTCACTCCAGCTCTTGATCTCAACCGTCGAGTTGACGTAGCAGACGACAGCCAGGTCGTCGCCGTACTCGGCGCGCGCCGCATCGACCGTCTCGCGCTTGACCATGTGCGCCATGGGGCAGTCCGCACCCGGCTCGGGCAGCAGCACGGTCTTGGTGGGGTTGAGCAGCTTGGCACTCTCGCCCATAAACTCCACGCCGCACAGCACGATGGTCTGCTGCGGCAGGCTCTTGGCGAGCTTTGCCAGGTAAAAGCTGTCGCCGACGTAATCGGCAACGGCCTGGACCTCGGGCGCCACATAGTAGTGCGCCAGGATCACCGCGTCACGTTGGGTTTTTAGTTGCTGAATGGCCTCGACGAGCTCTGCGGGCACCAGTGCCGCGCGCTCCGTTGCCGTCGTTGCCGATGCTAGGCCGGCCGCGATATCGCGTGCAAGCTCCGATGCATCCATGTTCGCGCTCTGTGCCATCAAGGCCCCTCTCTTTTGGCGAATCTTGGGGCTTTAGTATGACACCTGGCTTTACAGCTGACAAGACAGCTGTAAAGCCAGGTGTAAAGTTGGAATAAAGATTCAATCTTGGGGCGGGTCCATTTTCGAACTGGCAAGCTGAGGACAGCCGAAAATGGACCCGCCCCATGATTCGGGCAGCCCGTTTTGTCCTGGACCAAGGGGCAGTGGTCAAAAAGGGCCAAATATGAGTACTGTCACCAAATTAGTAGCATCGATTTTCCGGTCCAGAGCAGCAAAATCGCCTTGTTTGGAGCCCGATCGCGACTCTGAAGAACGAAAATCGATGCACTTTTGGCCTCTGGCACCGATTTTTGAGGCCATTTGGCTGCCACCAAACTGGTAACAGTACTCATATTTGGCCCTTTTTGACCACCGGGTTTCCGGCAGGCCCCAAAAGCGGGCCCGAATCGCTCGATCCGGGCCCGCTGGGGGTAGCGAGCACAATCGAGGTGTAAGAAGCAAGAGAGGGCCATCGCCTAGAATCGTCAGCGCCTAGATATTCAACGAGAGGAAAGACAATGGTCCGCAGCGACATGCTACCCCAGCCGGACCGGGGGCTCGGCCTCGACCGGCCCCAGACCGAGGCATTTCACCGACGAGTTCAAGAGGAAGATAGTCGATCTCCACAACGCCGGAAAGCCCAGGCGCGAGGCCATGGACGAGTGCGACCTCGACAAGAGCACCGTGGAGAGGCGGGTCAAGTCGATAAACGAGACCGGCTCGCCGCGCGCCGCCGACAACCGCACGCCCGAGTAGAACCGGATCCTGGAGCCCGAGCGCGAGAACCGCAGGCTCCGGATGGAGGTCAACGTCTTAAGACGAGCGGCGCCAGCATACGCTCGGAAGTCAGGGCCATGGCGGCCAACGGGGGGCCGCTGCCCCATATCGGCGCAGCGCTGGCATCGAGGCCTTCTGACCTGTGTCAAGATTTCGGACACGCATGCTCGAGAAATCAAGCGGCCATAGGCATGGCCTCGAGCTTGGGCTCGGTTCTCTCGAAGAAGGCCGCCATGGCCTCGGCCGGCACCTTGTAGCCGATCGTCGAGCGGGGCCTTCGGCGGTTGTAGTACGCCTCGATGAACTCGACCACCGCGTGCTTGGCGGAATCCCTGGTCGGGAAGCTGCGCCTGTAGTACATCTCGTTCTTCAGCGTGGCGAGGAACGACTCGGCCACCGCGTTGTCGTGGCAGTTGCCGGCGCGGCTGCAGGACAGCCGCACGTCGTTGTCGCGCGCCCATTCGGCCAGAAGCCTGCTGGTGTACTGGGCGCCGCGGTCGGCGTGGAATATCGCGTTGCCGGCCACGTAGCCGCGCGATTTGGCCGACGCCAGCGCCGAAACCACGATGTCGGCGGTCATGCGCTCGGAGAGCGACCAGCCCACCACCATGCGGGTGTTGAGGTCGATGACCGTCGACAGGTACAGCCATCCCTCGCCGGTGCGCAGGTAGGTGATGTCGCCCACGAGCTTGCAGGTTGGAACGGGACTGGTGAAGTCGCGGCGCACCAGGTCGGGCCGGGGCCTGGCCTTCGGGTCGGGGATGGTGGTGCGCTTCCTGGCGTTGGGCGTGCAGCCGCGTATTCCCAGCTCGCGCATCAGCTTGCGCACCCTGTACAGGGTCAATCCGGAGAACTCGCCGGGCAGGAAGCATTTCACGAACCGGAAGCCGAACCTGCGGTCCGACTCCAGCCACACGCGCCGGACCGCCTCGCACTCGGCCGACCAGTCTTCTCGCGGGCAGCCGTTGGAGAGCCACGAGTAGAAGCCCGATCGGCTCACGCCGAGCACGCGGGCCATCATTTTCACCGGGAATTCGGCCTTCTCCGCCAACATCATCCGGTAGCACGCGGCTACGCCTGGCTTTTGGCGAAGAAGGCCGCGGCTTTTTTCAAGAAGGCGTTCTCCATCTCGAGCTCGCGTATGCGCCTTTTCGCCTCGCGAAGCTCGCGGTCCTCGGCCTTGGGGTCGGGCCCGCCGGCAAGCTCGCGCCGGCGATTCTGCACCCACTTGTTCACGGTCTTGGAATTCAGGCCCAGTTCTGCGCAGCATTCCGTTATCGGCCTGCCCGTCGAGATGATGTAGTCGGCGGTCTCGCGCCTGAACTCGTCGGTGTACTTGGCGGCTGGGTTGGACATAGCATACCGTCCTCTCGGTCGTCGATGAATGCATTCTAAAGGATTGGGCCTCTAGCATGCGTGTCCGAAAAGACGATACAGGTCAGACAACCCAATCAGACGTCGTCTCGAGCGCGTCCTCTGCACGGTCGAGCGTGCTTCTGGCCTTGGCACCCTGTTTGAACCACGAGCGCAGGTCCTCGAGCGTGCTGCCCGCTGCATACACCTTGATTTTGCGACCGCCTTTCGTGGTCACCGTGCAACGGTCGCCGCTCTCGCTGTTCTCGTGCGCCGTGACCTTCTTGAGGTAATCGCGACGGAACGCCACGACGCGGGCATTGCTGATCTCGATGAACCAATCATCGTCGACAAGCGAAGTGCCCGTGGTACCTCGACTTGCCATCTCCTCGGCGAAGGAGAAGCCGAGTTCGCGCTCCTGCCTGCCGATCTCGAGGATGCCGCGGGCGGGCATGCTGAGCATGAGCAGGGGCAGGAGTCCCCCTATGAACAGGAAGAGGAACGGGACGAGCAAGAGCAAGCGGGCTCCGGCATCGGTGAAAACAGCCATGAAGGCGATCACGAGCGAGAAGACGAGCGCCATGCCGTTGAAAACAATCGTCAACGGCTTGATGGCAGACCAACACAGGCCCGCCTTGGTCATGGGACCGTCGACGGCGTCCGAGACTTCGATGCCCTCTTCCTCCAGACGGGCGAGGAGGTTGAGCGAGCACACCCCCTCGAGGCTTATCGAGCAGAACTTCCAGTCGCCCTCGAACAGGTCGATCCTCATCATCTGCGTGTGAAGCGTTGCACGGGTGATGTTGCCAAACGTCGTCTCCTTGCGGATGCCGAAGGCGTTACGCGAGAGAATTCGCTCACCGTCCACGTCGATGCGCGGGATGCTCAGCAGGGCCCAGATGGCCATGCCCGCGAGCGCCATGGCGTGACCGAACCACACAAGTTCGTGGTCCCACTCGCCCAACGAGACGCCCTGCCAGACGTAGACACCCAGCATGAGCAGTTCGAACGCGACGGCGCAGCAGGCGATGATCGTGCGGATGGCAGCGGGCATGCGCACCGTGAAGCGATCGAGGCTGTCCGCCGCCTCACTGCGCTCGCGCGCGCCGCGACGGGCGACCCATGCAGTGAGCGGA
The DNA here is from genome assembly GCF_003471905.1 of Collinsella sp. AM16-21. Classification (NCBI taxonomy): domain Bacteria; kingdom Bacillati; phylum Actinomycetota; class Coriobacteriia; order Coriobacteriales; family Coriobacteriaceae; genus Collinsella; species Collinsella sp. AM16-21. Next base: position 16,224 of record NZ_QRKJ01000017.1, on the reverse strand, counting down.
CCGACGGTGAACACCACCATCGCCACGCGCAGGAACGATTCGAGTATGTCGCCCATATTAACCACCATCCCAATAGAAAACGTGAATTTGGGAGACTATAGCAGAGCGAAGCGATCTGCACGGCATCGTCCGGGTGTTTTCGGCATACGGTGGAAACCAGCGGCAGCGGACGTTGAGAACTCACCCAAAAGACGCGATTCGACCGAAGCGATTCTTCTTGACTTGGTCTCAATGTGATACGACATGCGCCACTACCTGCGCGGTCTAGCGGCCCTGATCGAAGAGGGTCACACCGATGAGGCGCTCGAGCGCATCGACGCGCTCTGCGAGACCAACGACCGCACCGCCGTGCGCCGCTACTGCGCCAACGAAACGGTCAACATTGCGCTCTCGTCGCTTTCCGCGGACATCAACGCGCACGGCATCACCGCCGACCTGCGCGCCGCCGTGCCCGAAACCGTCCACGTGAGCGATGTCGATCTGTTCAGTGTGGTATCGAACGCCCTGGACAATGCCATCGCCGCAGCGAGCGCCACCCCCGAAGGCAAGCGGTTTGTCGACCTGGACCTTCGCTACGAAGACGGCCAGCTTCTATTGCTGGTTTCCAACACGTTTGGCCGTGCGCCGCACATGGTCGACGGCATGCCCGTGGCTCAGCACACTGGGCACGGCTTTGGCACCAAGAGCATTAAGCTTGCCGTCGAGCGTATGAACGGCAACTGCCAGTTCCGCATTAACGGCGACCGGTTTGAGCTGCGCGCCGTAATGTAGGGGCTGCCGTCAGCCTCGCTACAGCGGTGCAGCCGCCGGGGTCAGCTGCTTAATGTAGGCCCACATGCGCTGCTTGGCGGCCTTGTCGGTGAGCGCCGCCTCAAAACCGTCGAGCGCAAGCACGCGGCGCCCCTGCACATGGGCGACCAGGCCGGGCTTGAGCATGGCGGTGTCAAAATCATCAATTGCCACAAGCATATCGGCATAGGTCTCGCGCATGACATCGGCCGCACTGTTGTCCAGCAGCAGCACCGCCTCGGGGTCCAAGGTCTCCAGCGCCTCGCGGAACAGGTCGCACGTCAGGGCCTCGCCCGCCGCGACCGTCCCATCGCCCGCGCCGGCGACGCTTGCCAGCACGCAAAAATCCTCGGGCGCGTAGCCGATGGCCCCAAGCGCCTTGCGCAACGCCGCGCCATCCGGGCCGGCGGCAAGCTCGCCACCCGAACGCTCGGCCTCGTCCAAATCGCCTTTGACCAGCACGATCGGCGAGCACGCGTTGCCCGCGATACGCACGCCACGGACCGCAAGCGATGTGAGCTCCTGCTCGGCCGCCTGGGCGATGGCTTCTTTTTTCTGGCTTTGTGACGTGGACATGCGCTCTCCAATCGTTTGCGTGCCCACCATTATATAAAAGAGCTGCCCGCGAGTGGTTGCTTTGCGGGCAGCTGGGTATAAGCACGGTCGTACTGAGTTTTACGCGGCCAAGCCGCGTCGCATTATGGAGGTCACCATGGCTGACATTAAGCAGATTACCCCCGAGAATTTCGATTCCGTCGTTAACGACAGCCTGCCCGTGCTGGTCGATTTTTGGGCACCGTGGTGCGGGCCCTGTCGATCCCTCTCGCCCATCGTTGACGAGGTTGCCGATGAGCTGGCGGGCAAGCTTGCCGTTGCCAAATGCAACGTCGACGACAACCAGGACCTGGCCATGAAGTATGGCGTCATGAGCATCCCCACGCTGATTGTGTTTAAGAACGGCGAAGAGATTGACCGCTCGGTTGGCGCTCTGCCCAAGGCGAGGCTGCAGGCGCTGCTGGAGAAGCATCTGTAATACGCTTGTTACTTACCCGCCGTCCATGAGCGGTTTTGCACCGCTCGCCGGACTGCCGGGTGCGGCGCGTGCGACCACGGATAGTATGGTAGTTACAAACAGCCCCCAGTGAACGGGTGCGAGTCGCACAGACTCGCACCCGTTTTCTTATGCAGCTGCGCACAGAGTGGGCGTAGTAAAATCTGAACCACTGAACTGCCCCATACAAAAGGAGATTTCCCATGCATGATGTTGGAATGAACATGAGCCAGCTTGCCATGAGCGTCAAGCAGGTCGACGACACCATCGAGCTCGCTCACGAATGGAGCCATCAGTTGCTGCATGCGACCGAAAATTTTGACATGGAGCGCATCGGCGCCAAGCTCGAGGCAGCCATGGCCGCGTTGCACGAGGCGCATGACGCGCTCGAGGGCTACGAGGAAGCCATCGAGGCCGACCACAACTCCGTCGGCTCCGTGAAGCTGGTGTAAGGTGGCCGAACACGAGCACGGCTGCGGGTACGAGCACGAGCATCCGCACGGGGCGGACGGCGACGCGGGCTGCCACTGTAGTGGCTCCGGCTCCGAGCTGGTCCGTTTTTCGGTTACCGCACCGGACGACCTGCTGCGCCGTTTCGACGAACAGATCGCGCGCCGCGGCGACGTGGCCAACCGCTCCGAGGCCGTGCGCGACCTGATTCGCGCCTCGATCGCCAAGGAGCAGATGCGCACGCCCAATGAGCATGTTATCGGGTCGCTCACCATGATCTACGACCACCATACCGGCGATCTGACGCGCCGTCTGGACGAAGTGCAGCACGACTACACCGACGAGATCGTATCGACCATGCACGTGCATCTGGATCACCACAACTGCTTGGAGATTCTGGCGCTCAAGGGTCGCGGCGAGCGCGTCTACGAACTAGCCGACCGCCTGCTGGGCCTGCGCGGCGTTAAGCACGGCGAGCTCACCTGCGCCGCCACCAAGCAAAGCCTGGGGCTGTAACGGGATTTCCCACAGCGCACCTGCCAAAAAGGGACAGGTTTATTTTGGTAGGTTTAGAAGTTTTACCGACCAAAATAAACCTGTCCCTTTTTGGTCGGTTTTGACGAGGGGGAGCCACATGCGGCATGTGCATATTCATGTGACGGGCATTGTGCAGGGCGTTGGCATGCGGCCATTTGTGTATCGCGAGGCTATGGCGCATGGCATTTGCGGCTGGGTGCTCAACGCGGGCGATGGCGTGCACATCGAGGCGCATGCTTTGGGCGAGGCGCTCGACGAATTTGTCACCGCGCTGTCGGAGCACGCGCCGGCCGCAGCCCGCGTTGAGCATGTCGCTGTTGCAGACCTGGAGCCCGACGCTTGGGATGCCGACGATGAGCAGGTCTTTCGTATTGTAGCGTCGCAAGATCAGACCGTGCACACGACGCTCATCTCCCCCGATATCGCCACCTGTGACGACTGCCTGCGCGAACTGTTCGACCCCGCCGACCGTCGCTATCACTACCCCTTTATCAACTGCACCAACTGCGGGCCGCGCTTTACCATCATCCGGTCGCTGCCTTATGACCGAGCGGCCACGTCGATGGATTGCTTTCCTATGTGCCCCGAGTGCGCTGCAGAGTATGGCGACCCGCTTGACCGGCGCTTTCATGCGCAGCCCGATGCCTGCTTTGACTGCGGGCCACATATTACCTGGCGCGAGGCGGACCACGGTGTTGTTCCAACGGCGGTCGACGCAACACCAGCCGTCGGCTCCACGCGCGAGGCCAGCGATGCCATCATCGAACGCTGCATCGAGCTGCTGGCAGGCGGCGGTATTGTCGCCATCAAGGGCCTGGGGGGATTCCATCTGGCCTGCAACGCTGCCAATGAGCAGGCGGTGGTCGAGCTGCGCCGTCGCAAGCGCCGCAGCAACAAGCCGCTTGCCGTTATGGTGCGCAGCCTTGCCGATACTGAACGCCTGTGCCATGTCGATGATGCCGAGCGCGACTTGCTGGCCGGCAGCATCCGCCCCATTGTGCTGCTGCGCCGCCGTGTTGTTGGCGAGGGAGATTCCCCCGACGGCCTTACACTCGCGCCATCCGTCGCGCACGATCTACCCGAGCTCGGCGTCATGCTCCCCTATACACCGCTTCAGCATCTGCTGCTTGCAGCTGCCTCGTCGCATGGCATGCACGCGCTGGTCATGACCAGCGGAAACCTGAGCGAGGAACCTATCGAGACCGACGATGCCCTTGCATGGGAACATCTTGTTGCCGCCGGCATCGCCGACGCGCTACTTGGCAACGACCGTGCGATTCTCTCACGCTACGACGACTCCGTGGTACGTGTGGTCGACGGCACCGTCATGCCTGTGCGTCGTGCACGCGGATATGCGCCGCAACCGTTGTCGCTGCCGGCGCTCGACGGCACTGCACCCTGCGTGCTCGCCTGCGGGCCGCAGCAAAAAGCCACGATCGCGCTCACGCGCGAGGACGCCGACGGCCATGTGGCCTGTTTTGTGTCGCAGCATATCGGCGATGTCGAAAACGGCGCGACCTTCGATGCTTGGAGCGCCGCCCGCGCACGTCTAGAAAACCTCTTTGACCTGACGCCTGTCGCCCTGGCATGCGACATGCACCCCAGCTATCTGTCGAGCCAGTGGGCGCGTGAGCGGGCACGGGAGCATAGTCTGCCGCTTATCGAAATCCAGCATCATCATGCGCACATCGCGAGCGTAATGGCAGAGGCGATTGTCGCTGGCCGGCTTGCGCCCGACGCACGCGTCCTCGGTATTGCCTTCGATGGTACGGGTGCCGGCACCGACGGCACCATATGGGGCGGTGAGCTTCTTATCGCCGGCCTTGCCGATTTTGCCCGCGCCGCGCACCTGCGCACCTGGGCGCTGCCAGGCGGTGCCGCATCCGTGCGCGATGCCCGGCGCAACGCCTTTGCCCTGCTGAGCGAGCTCGGCCTGCTCGAGCATCCGGGTGCCGCGGGGCTTTTGGGCACCCTCGACGAGCAAACGCGCAGCGTGACAGCCACCATGATCGAGCGCGGCATCAACAGCCCGCGTACCAGCAGCATGGGGCGTCTCTTTGATGCCGCGGCAGCGATTCTGGGCATCTGCGGCAAGGCAACCTACGAGGGCGAACCCGCCATAGAACTCGAAGCCGCCGCCTGGCGCGCGCTCGGCGGTAAGACCGTTCGTCTCGACGACAATCACACAGGCGTATTCACGTCTGCCGACGACTCCCCCATCTTGGACCCCCAACCGCTCATCGAAGCTCTTCTGAATGGAATCGAGGCAGGCGCGCCGACCGACCGGCTCGCGCTCGGGTTCCACATCGCCATCGCGCGCTCTTCAGCACGAATCGCACGCGAAATCTGCGCGCGCGAAGGCCTCGATACCGTCGCGCTCTCGGGCGGTGTGTTCATGAACCGGCTTTTGTTTCAGCTCCTCACCCGCAAGCTTAAAGACGCAGGCCTTACGGTCTTGGTTCCCCAAACCGTGCCCGTCAACGACGGCTGCATCGCCTACGGTCAGGCCGCCATCGCTCGCGCTCGCCTCGCGCAGACAGCATCGCGATAGGCTGTTTTGCCAGCCTGCGCGCCGCCGTCTCACAGGTGTAACGCGTTTGCTCGTGACTCCCGCGAGCGCTACCATCAACTGATGGGTAATTAGGCGCCTATCCAGCGCAAAACGTATAAAAGGGGAACATTATGTGCCTTGCCGTTCCCGGTAAAGTGGTCAAACGCGACGACGACCTTAAGGCGACCGTCGACATGATGGGCATCGAGCGCCCCGTTTCGCTGCGCCTCGTGCCGACGGCACAGGTAGGCGACTACATTCTCGTGCACGCCGGCTTTGGCATCCAGATTGTCGACGAGCAGGAAGCCCAAGAGACACTCGAGCTCGTTAATACCATGACCGAGCTGGCCGAAGAGGACCAGCTCGCCACCAACCCGGCCGAGGCATACTAGTGGCGGCGGCGCAGCCGGTTCGCTCCGGTATCGACTTTTCGGCATTTCGCGACCCCAAGCTGGCTCGCGAGCTCATCGATCGTATTCATGAGCTTGTCGGCGACCGCAGCATCAACCTTATGGAAGTCTGCGGTACGCATACCGTGAGCATTGGCCGCTATGGCTTTCGCTCCATTATGCCGACGGGACTCAAACTGCTAAGCGGCCCGGGGTGCCCCGTTTGCGTCACCGCCAACCGCGACATCGATCACGCAATCGCGCTTTCCAACATGGACGGTGCCATCATCACCACCTTTGGCGACATGATGCGCGTGCCCGGATCGTCCACCTCGCTTGCCGCGCAAAAGGCGGCGGGGCGCGACATCCGCATCGTCTACTCTCCGCTCGACGCACTCGACATTGCCGAGCAAAATCCCGAACGCCCGGTCATCTTTATGGGTGTCGGCTTTGAGACCACAACGCCCACCATTGCCGCCGCTATCCTGGAGGCCGACGCGCGCGGGCTCCAGAACTTCTCGGTCTACTGTGCTCACAAGACCACGCCGCCGGCTCTGCGTGCGATCTCCAACGACCCCGAGACGACCATCGACGGCTTTATCCTGCCTGGTCACGTCGCTACCATCACAGGCCTGGCACCCTTTGGGTTTTTGGTCGATGAGTTCGAGACCCCCGGCGTAGTCACCGGGTTTGAGCCGGTCGATATCTTGCAGGGCATCTGCATGCTGGTCCAGATGATTGTCGAGCACAGGCCCGCAATCGACAACGCCTACCGCCGTGGCGTCAATGCAGACGGCAATCCCGTGGCGCGCCAGCTGGTCGAGCAGGTATTTGAACCGTGCGACACCACGTGGCGCGGGCTGGGACCGATTGCCAACTCGGGTCTTTCCATCCGACCAGAATTCGCGCGTTTTGATGCCGGCGCCCGCTTTGACGTGCCCATTGAACCGGCGGTCGAGCCACGCGGATGCCGCTGCGGCGACGTGCTGCGCGGTGCCATCACGCCGAGCGACTGCCCGTTGTTTGGCCGCACCTGCACGCCCGAACACCCCGTCGGCCCCTGCATGGTGAGCTCCGAAGGCAGCTGCGCGGCGTACTTTAGATACCGCGACTATTAGGTTCCGCCGTTCTAACGAACGGCGGACCGGTCGACGCTGCGCCTCACCCATATAATTCCACCCACGATTGGAGTTTTCGATATGTCCCGTACTGCCACCGATAGCACTGTCCTGCTGGGCCACGGCTCCGGCGGCCAGATGATGAAGCGCATTATCGATGAGGTCTTTCTGGATGCCTTTGGGTCGCCCGAGCTGCTTGCGGGCAACGATGCTGGTGTCGCCGCGCTGCCCGCAAGCGGGCGAATCGCCATGTCGACCGACAGCTTTGTGGTAACGCCGCAGTTCTTCCCCGGCGGCAATATCGGCCGCCTCGCCGTATGCGGAACCGTCAACGACGTCGCGACCTCGGGCGCTAACGTGCGCTACCTCTCGTGCGGCTTTATCCTCGAAGAGGGCTATCCCATGGACAAGCTGCGCCAGATTGTGCAGACCATGGCCGAAACAGCACGCGAGGCGGGCGTGTCCATAATCACCGGCGACACCAAGGTGGTCGAGCGTGGAGGTGCCGACGGCGTCTACATCAATACCGCCGGCGTGGGCGAGGTGCCCGCAGGCGTGACGCTCAGCGGTGCCAACTGCCGGCCCGGCGACGCCATCCTGGTATCGGGTACGCTAGGCGACCACGGCATCGCCATCATGAGCCAGCGCGAGGGCCTGGCGTTTTCGAGCACCATCGAAAGCGACGCCGCACCGCTCAATCATCTGATTGCCGACGTGCTCGCCGCCGCCCCCGACACCCGCTGCTTCCGCGACCCCACGCGCGGCGGTCTGGCATCCACGCTCAACGAGTTTGCCCAGGCCAGCGGCGTTGCCATGGAGATCGACGAGGATGCTGTGCCCGTGCGCCCCGACGTGCAGGCGGCATGTGCGATGCTCGGCTACGATGTGCTGCAGGTAGCAAACGAGGGCAAGATGGTTGCCGTGGTGCCGGCCGAGCAGGCCGATGCCGCACTGACGGCCATGCGCGCCGCGCGCTACGGCGAAAACGCCGCGATTATCGGTCGCGTGCTGCCGCTTGCCGAGGGCGCCCGTCCCGCCGTGCGCGTGCGCACCGGCTGGGGCTCGACCCGTATCCTCGACATGCTCGTAGGAGAGCAGCTGCCGAGGATTTGCTAGCGGGCGAGCGCCGGCCGGCGCGGCTTCGCTCCGCCACCAGGCCGTCGTCCCGCCCTGCCCGATCCGCTGCCACCCCAAGATTGAGCGAGCCAAATGTTCACCCTGGAAATGAGCGGGGCACACGTGCGGCAGAGAGCATGTAAATCGACGAATGCATTTCCCCCAAATATCAAATAGCCCCGCGACCGGGCTGAAATCGGTCGCGGGGCTTTGCATTTTCAAGCTTTGCTGTTGTCTACGCTCTGAACTTTGGATACGTCAGCAGCATGAGCGCGACGCTCACGCCCAGCTGCATGAGAATCTGGCGCACGTCGCCGGCACCTCCTAACGCCGCGGCGCGAACCAGATTGGCGACGCCGAGTGGCATGCCGCCGCCAAACCAGAGCGAAAGACCTAGCAGCACCTTGTCACCCATATCAGGCTCAAAGGGCACCGAGGCCACCACCGCCCGATACGCTCGCACCTCAAGGAAGATCAACGCCACGATGAGCAGCAAGGTAACGAGCATCGACGCGATCGATGCAGAGGACGCCGCAGAGCCCGTAAGCTCGCCCACAGTCGCATCCATAAGTAGAACGCCCACCGCATAAATCAGTGACATGACCCCCAGGGTCGTAAGCGCCGAACGCGCCCCAACGCGCCCCGCGCCCCTAGCGCCAACGTTTCTTGCCGTCATCGTTAACCTCCCTAAGCAAAGGGCCCGCCGGCGCGCACCGGCGGGCCAATCTTTCTGGAGCCAGCCCACCTTGGGTGGCCCAAAGCGCATCGGCGCGGCTTTTGCCCGCCTACTCCCCGCAGCCACTCTCGACAAGCGCCACGAGGGCATCGACGGCGGCCGCCTCGTCGGCGCCGTCGGCCGCAATCACAATCTCGCAACCGCAGATCATCCCCAGGCTCATGACCATCAAGATAGACTTGGCGTCCTTGGCGTCTCCGCCCACCTTGCCAACGGTGATCGAGCTCTCGTACTTGCTTGCCTCCTGCACAAACAGCGACGCAGGACGCGCGTGGATACCGCTCGGATTCTTGACGACCGTCGTCTTGGAAACCATCTCTGCTCCTTACTCCACCACGATGTTGTCGGTTGCGGTATCGGCACCATTGCTAGCGATAAGTTTCTTATAGTAGAAGAAGCTCTTCTTCTTACCGCGTTTGCCGGTGCCGTTGCCGTGGTCGTCCTGGTCGACCGAGATCTGGCCGTAGCGCTTGGTCATCTCGGAGGTGCCGGAGCTGATCAGGTCGATAGGGCCCCACCAGGCGTAACCAAAGACGTCGACACCGTCGAGAATCGCCTGGTGCATCTGCTCGACGTGCTCCTTCATATACTCGATGTGCGCGTCGTCGTCGCAGAAGCCGTTCTCATCGCGGTTCTCGGTCATGCCGTTACCATTCTCGGCGATGAAGATCGGTAGGTGGTAGCGATCGTAGATGTGGTTGAGCGTGATGCGGAATCCCACGGGATCGATCGGCCAGCCCCACTCGGTCATCTCGAGGTATTGGTTCTTGATCTCAGTAACCAGCTTGCCGCTCGGCTCGGGGGAAATTTTGCCCTTGTAGCGCATGATGTAGGTCATGTAGTAGCTGATGGAGATGTAGTCAACCACGCCGGCCTTGAGGGTTTCGAGGTCGCCGTCCTCCATCTTGATATCGACGCCGTAGTCGCGTAAGAAACGCTTCACGTAGTAGGGGTACTCGCCCTTGGCCTGGATATCGGTGAAGAACCAGTTGAAGTGGTCCTCAAAAAGCACCTGGAGCTGATCCTCGGGCTTGGAGGTCTCAGCGTAGTTCTCAAGACGGCAGAGCATGTTGCCGATGTGAGCCTCGGGGTCAATCTCGCGCAGTTTGATAACCGCCTTGGCGGAAGCCACGAGCTGGTTGTGAGCGACCTGGAACTTCTCGGGCCAACGGCCGGCATAGGGGTTGGAGCCGTCTTCTTTCTCGTCCCAAATCACGCCGCAGCAGGTGCAGGGGTTGGCGTAGACGTGGTTGATTTCGTTGAAGGTCATCCAATACTTGACCTTGCCCTTGTAGCGGCGGAAAAGCGTCTCAGCATAGTGCTCAAAGGCGTCGACCACGTGACGGCTCGCAAAGCCGTTGTACTCCTCGGCCAGGTGAAGCGGCATATCAAAGTGGTTGAGGGTGACCATGGGCTCGATCCCGTGCTTATGGCACTCGTCAAAGACTTTATCGTAGAAGGCCAGACCCTCCTCGTTGGGCAGGGCGTCGTCGCCGTTGGGGAAGATACGGCTCCAGGAAATGCTCATGCGAAAGACGCCGAAGCCCATCTCGCCCAAAAGCGCAATGTCCTCCTTGTAGGTGTGGTAGAAGTCGATGCCGCGTCGTTTGGGAAAATCATAGGCCATCTCGTCTGCCTTGCGAGCTGCGAGTGACTGTCGCGTAACGGAGTTGAGCGGGCCGCCCTCGACGATGCCCTCGCGGGCGCAGGTCTCGCGGTCGAGCAGAATCACATAGTCGGAGACCGCAGGGCCGCGACCGCCCTCGTCCCATGCGCCCTCGATCTGGTTGGCAGCGGTAGCGCCGCCCCATAGAAAACCCTCGGGAAAAGTCTCACCAAAGTCATAGGTAGAAAGGTCGATCATGGTATGTCCTCATCTCTCTTGGTTGGGTTGGGGATGCGAGCCGCAGGGCGCGACCCGCAATCGGGAGACGCGTTAGCGGGCGGTCAGCGCGCGCACTACGGGCATCATCTTCTTGGCCATGTGCAGCTCGGCGCTGATGGTCATAAGCGTATCCTGGGCGTGCACGAACAGCAGGGAGTACTCGACCTCCTCGCCGCCCGCCTGGCGCTGGATCATCTCGGTCTGCGCTTTGTGCGCCTCAAGGATCTTGGCATCAGCCTCGGCAAGATGCGCGTCTGCCGCATCGAAATCGAACTCCGCCAGGGCATCCATCGCCTTGTCGATGCAGGCGCGGCCGTCGCCAGCGTTGATGATGACGTTCATCGCGACCGCAGGAACGTTGATTGTCTCATCAGCCATCATGGCCTCCTATTCTTGGGTACCGGCCGCCTCCACGGCCGGTACTGAAACATCTGGTAGCAACTAGGCGACGAACTCTGAGTCGCCCGTAGAGGTTTACTCGACAGCAGCTGCGGCAGCGGCCTTGGCGGCTTCCTTGGCAGCCTTCTTGGCCGCTTTCTTTGCAGCCTTCTCGGCAGCCTGCTCTTCCTCGATCTTGCACTGGTAGTTATCGGCAGCCTTAAAGAACGGGAACCACAGAATCGCGGCGATCAGCAGGTTGACGCAGACAAGTGCGATATTGCGCACGTCTCCGCCCGACATAAAGAACGCCGAGACCGCATTGGGCAGGAAGTTCATATCGAAATTCTCGACGTGCAGGCTCGCCCAGCCCATGCTCATCCAGAGGTAGGCGTTGGCAGACAGCAGGATAGACTGCAGCACCATGGGGATGAACATAAAGGGGTTGGCGACGATCGTGGAGAAGACCAGCGGCTCGTTAATGTTGAACAGCGACGGGATAATCGTTGCACGGCCGAGCGTCTTGTTCTTCTTGGACTTGGCAAAGAGCATGTAGAAGGCCAACGGAAGCGTTGCGCCCTCGCCGCCGATCATGATGTAGCGAGTAATGCCGTACGCGTTAATGTTAGTGGGAGCGAGGCCTGCGGCATAGGCGGCCATGTTCTCGGCAAGAGCAGACTTTTGGATGGACTGCTGGATCGGCGAGAACACCCAGCCGGAGATGCCAAAGAAGTAGAAGGTGTCCATGACAAGCGGGATGGCGATGGTGCCGGGCAGCGTCTGGGCAAAGCCGGTAACGGGCGAAAGGATGATCGCGACCGCGCTAAAAACGTCGACCTGGAGCATGTTGGTAAAGAGCCAAGCCACAAAAAGCGACAGCAGCACCGCAATGATGTTATCGAACCAGTTCTTGACGAAGTCGGGCACGAGGCTGTCCTCGGAAAAGAACGTCATGCGCGCCATGCGCTTGTAGATAAAGCCAACGACAAATCCCACGACCATCGCGGTGAACATGCCACCCGCGCCAAACTTGGCCATCTGGAAGACATAGCCCTGATCGGTGATGGTGGGGTTCATGCACAGCATAAAAGCGCCTATACCGGTAAAACCGGCAATCATGCTGCGGTCTTTGCGATCTTCCTTGACCGCAACGTTATGCGGGATGATAAACGCCATGAACATGCCCACGAGGCCAAACGAGAACGTAGTGAGCGGCGACAGGTCGGGCAGGGCCGGGACAAAGCGACGGATAATGTTCCACAGGCTCGGGATGGCCGAGACCATGGAGAAGGGGACGATGTAGAGAACTGCGTCGGAGATAACGCCAAACCAGTAGGTTGAGGTAAGCTTGTTCATCACGGGGACGACATGCTCGGTGATCCACGCCTGGATCGCTTCCATGAACTTTTGCAGCATGTTGTCCCCTCCTAGTCTTCGTCAAGCAGGTCGTAGGCATCCTCGAGGATGCTCTCGCCGTCGAGCGCCGCGTAATAGTCGGGGTCGATGGCCATGACCTTCACGCCGTGAGATGCCACTTGAGACTGGATCTCGGGCACCTCGGAGGCGAAGTGCGGACCGAGCAGGAGGACGTCGATCTTGTCGGCGTAGTCCATAATCTCAGACTTACTGACTGCCTTGATGGTGCAGTCAAGACCCTTGGACTTTGCGACCTTGCGCATGCCTGCCGCCATAAAGCCGGTCGAGGCACCGATGCCGCAAGCGAGGAGAATGCGAACGGTGCCGTTCTCATCTGCCATGGGGTACTCCTTTCCCAATAAGCGGGCTCGAGGCAGCTCCGATGCCGCTGCGATCCCCGCTGTGTTCTTGGGCGCCCGTGTCGACCCGGCCGCCCTTGACCGTGACTGCACTATACGCGGCGGAGGGCTCTTGCCGCCAACCGACTTTTTGCCGCATAGCGGCAAGGCAGCAGATTTTCCGCCCGCACGGCAAGCCGGGCGATTTTCCGCTTGGGCGGCAAATTAGAAAAGACACCCTTTCTTAACCTGAGATACCATGGGGCGGTACACCCTGTCTGCCGTTCATCTCTTGGAGGAAAGCCATGGCGAGCGCCAAGCAGAACCGCATCAACCGCATGATCGACGTGCTCGAAAACAGCAGCTCATGGGTGTCTTCCTCGATGCTTGCCGGCCTTTTGGGCGCGAGTGAGCGAAGCATCCGCAACTATGTTGCAGAGGTCAACGAGACCGGTACGCGACATATCGAATCGTCTAAAGAGGGCTATCGCCTTGCCACGGCGGCGCCGGCTGCCGCCAGCGCTTCCGCTAGTCCTTGCGAAGGTGTCAATACCCTCCCCGCGAACGCGGACTCCAGGCGCGACTTTACTATCTCCCGCCTTGTCAACGCATGCGATGGACTCTCCGTCTTTGATATCGCCGATGAGCTCTTTATCAGCGAGAGCACGTTTCAGAGCTCCGTGATGCCGCAGGTGCGCGCGCTCGTTCGGCAGTTCGACCTCAATGTCGAGACACACGACTACCGCATGAAACTCACGGGGCGAGAGGCCGACAAGCGCAAGCTTCTCGGCCACATAGCCACCCACAACTCCTATGGCTATTTCACCTCAACCAAAACGCTCGAAAACATGTTTCCCGACTTTGACGTGCAGGCAACCCTCTCGAGCTTGGTCGCGATCTGCCAGCGCTCGGATCTATTTATCAACGGCTACGCGCTCTCCAACCTGCTCGTGCACCTGTTAGTGATCATCATCAGGCTCACCTCGAACAACGAGCTCAGCGAGGTGGACGGCCCCATCGACGCAGACGGCCTAGTGACACAACTCGGGCAGCGCGAACAGATCGTACGCTGCGCCCAGCGCATTGCCGCCTACTTTGAGAAGGAGTTTGGTTGTGCCATCCCACGCGACGATTTTCAGCAGATTCTGCTGCTTTTGGCGCTTTCCGTCGAGCGTTGCGATTTTGACGAGCTCAGCCGCGAGAAGCTCTCAAGCATCATTGACCGCGAATTTGTAGACATGGTTCTGGGGATCCTCGACGAGTGCGGAAAGCGCTACGACCTGCCACGCTTTATCGACGAGCCCATGCGCCTACAACTCGTCCTGCATATGTTTAACGCCTACCAGCGCGCCGTCTACCGCGTAAGCTACCCCAACCCGCTCGCCGCGCAGATCAAAAGCGAGTACGCACCGGTCTACGACATGGCGGTCTATATCGCCCACCGCTTCTCCACCGCCATGGATATTGAGGTGGGCGAAAACGAAATCGCGTTTATCGCCTTTCATATCGGCGCTTACTTTGAGAAGTTCTCCGCACCCGACGGCGCCGTCACCTGCACAGTGATTATCGAGGAGTACCACGACTTTGCACGAAGGCTCGTCGACGACCTCAAGACCGAGTTTGGCGATGACATAAGCGTTGTCGCCGTGATGAGCTGCGATAGTTACCTGGCCAATCCGCCCGAAAGCGATGCGGTAATCACCACAATCGACGTGCCGGTTTGTGGAGGCACCACCAAAGTCTTGATCGGACCCATCCTCACTAAGCAAAACGTGCGAAAGATCCGCGACCGGCTTTGCGCCATCCAGGAGCGGCGGCGGCGCCTCTATGCCCAGGGCCTTTTGGGGCGTCTGCTGCAGCCGGGGCTGTTTATACGCAACATAGACGTAGTCGACGCCACAAGCTGCATCGACCAAATGGGGAAGCTTTTGGCTGTTCAGGGGCTCGCAACGCCTGAGTTTATCGCTGACGTGCATCTGCGTGAGAGCGTCTCGTCGACGGCGTTTACTGACAGCCTCGCCATACCCCACGCGATCTCGGTATATCCCAAGCGCTCGTTTATCGCTGTGGCCCACAATGACACCCCGATTCCCTGGGGACGCCACGACGTGCGGTTTGTGCTGCTCATAGGCATCGCACAGGAAGATATGGGGCTCTTTAGAGATGTGCTCGACCTGATTATCGAAGTGTTCTCCTCGGTAGAGACCACGATGAGGCTCATGCAGACCGACACGTTCGAAGAGTTTCTGGCTGCGTTTACGCACGATATCGGATAAAGGGCTCAACCCGCATCCTCGACATGATCGTGGGAGAGCAGCTGCCGAGGATCTGCTAGCGGGCGAGCGCTGGCTGGTGCGACGTGGCTCACTATCCCTGAAGATGTTTTGATTCCAAACGTGCCCGACGCGCAAGCCCAGTATTATGGGGTGCGTTTTGGAACCCAATGACGGGAGCTTTCATGGCAGCAGCTTTTTCCCATGTGATCTTTGACCTGGACGGCACCATCCTCAACACGATCGAGGACCTGGCGGCCGCCGGCAACCACACCTGCGAGATGCACGGCTGGCCCACGTTTGCCGTGGACGAGTACCGCTACAAGGTGGGAAACGGCATGCTTAAGCTGGTTGAGCGCTTTATGCCCGCCGAATACGCGGGCGACGGCCGTATGTTTGAGCAGACGCTTGCCGAGTTTAGGGCCTATTACGGCGAGCACAAGGAGGACCATACCTCACCCTACGCCGGCACGATTGAGATGCTCGACCGTCTGCGCGCAGCGGGCGTTCAGCTTGCCGTGCTCACCAACAAGGATCATATTTCGGCAGCCCCGCTTATCGAGAAATACTTTGGCCGCGATCGCTTTGCGTTGGTACAGGGCCGCGTGGACGCATTTCCGCCCAAGCCCGAGGCACCCGTCACGTTGCATGTGATGAAAGAGCTGGGCGCCGATCCGGCAACCACGCTCTATGTGGGCGATTCGAATGTCGATGTTCTGACCGGCCACAACGCCGGCCTTAAGAGCGCGGGCGTCAGCTGGGGCTTCCGCGGCCGCGCAGAGCTTGAGGCCGCCGGCGCCGACTACGTGGTGGACACCCAGGACGAGCTCGCGGCGCTGATTCTGGGCGAGTAACGAGCGACACTGCTTAACGCAGCTGCGACAATTCTTCCGTGCGGAAAGCGCATCCCGTTTTGAAGCTCCGGAATGGGATGCGCTTTCCGTTTGAGGCGCATCAGGGAAACCGCATCCCGTTTCAGAGCAATATTCCGGGTCGCACTTTCCGCAACCCACCCCATCCGGAAACCGCGACCCGCTATTCGGCCAAAAACCGGGCCGCATTTTCCCGACCACCCGATGCAACGTCAATGCACCAACCGCGCCCAAGGAGTGTCCCCAACTGCCGGCAGAGACGATATGAGCAGGACATAAAAACATTGAGAGCCCCTGCTGCATGAAAGACCGCGGATTAGGCCGA